>JAYUWZ010001278.1:0-10523 GCA_043753265.1 Verrucomicrobiaceae bacterium | reverse complement strand
TGCGGCCCTGGATCAGCAGAAATTTGCATCACACCGGGCCGCCGCGCGCGCCCAGTTTGGAATAAACGCAACGACGCCGTCGAACTGCGCACGTGCACGCACCACGGGTTCAGGCCGTGCTTGCGCAGCCCGGCCCCGGTCACAATCAGCCCAATCCCCGGGATGCTGACCGTGATAAACAGAACGAAAGCGGAGCTGAGGGAGTCACCGACGCTGGCGAGGAGGCTCATGCTGCGAACGCTTCGAGGAAAGCGACCTCCACAGCAAGTTGTTCCTGAACGTTGCGGCCAAAATTTTCCCGCAGCCGGGCGATTGCGGCAGAGCGGTGCAGCACTTGGGAGATGGGAAAGCGCACCGCCAGCGCGGCGGTGTCGGCGGCGCACTCAGGGAGGTCGAGGTGCTCCGCCTGGTGTTGCTGGCGGAGCACGTCGGCCCACCATTGCTCCAGGATTTCCACGAATGCGAGGCGCTCATTGCGGTAGCGCGACTCGCCGAGTGCCTTGAAATATTTCTCCCGGTCATCGAGCCAGTCGGCACTCACGCCGCTCGTCTGCTTGTAGTGTTTTTCCTCGGCCTTGAACGCGGCCTCGGCGGTGTCTCCTGCCTCTTCCTTGACGTCGGCGAGCAGGCCCTGGAATTCACGCACAAGGGTAAATATCCGGGCGAGATCGGGCCGGGCTTGTTTTGAAAAAGTGCGCAGCACCTCCAGCAGGCGAAGCTGGCGTTCCGAGGGCTGCCGCCTCTCGATGGCGCGCAGCGGCACCTCGATGCAGCGGGAGAGAATGGTTTCGAGAAGCTGGTCTGGGAGCGAGCTGACGAGGATGAGGTGGGTGTTTTTGGGCGGCTCCTCGAGTGTCTTTAGAAAAGCGTTGGCTGCCTGATCCTGGAGCCTGTCCGCGTCGAAGATGATCCCTGCCTTTCGCCCACCCCGGAGTGAGCGCATCTGGAGCTGGTGTTCCATGCTCCGGATCTGCTCGATGACGATCCTTCGGGACTTGGATTCGGGCTCGGCGGTGTGGACGTCGGGGTGCTTGAGCGGGTTGGCTTCCACGCCGATGATCAATCCGGCGAGGCGGGCGGCGAGTTCGCGTGCCCCGCTGCCGTCAGGGCCGGTGATGAGATACGCGTGGGCGAGACGGTTCGCGGTGTCCGCTTTCGCGAGGAGATCAAATGCTTCGTCTGCGGTGAAGGCCATGCTGGAAGAAACGGGTGGGGCTAGACTGGCCCCAGCACAGGCGCGGAGTCAACCATCACTGGGTCACCACCACCGGCGCATCGTCGGCCTTGGGAAGAGGGAGATCCTTTTCCTTTCCCGGCGATTTGGGCTCGGTTTTCAACTTTGGCGCACGTTTCTCAGCCTGGGCCACGCGGGTCTGGGTGCGGCGCGACTCGATCACAAAGGTGTTGTTTTCGCCAAAGCGGGCCCAAGGACCGACGGGAACGTCGCGAAACTCCACGAATTTCCAGTCGAGCGTATCCATGTTGCTCGCGCCGAGATAGTCGCGGACGGCAGGGGAGATATCGAGCCCGGCGGCCTTGTTGAGATTGGGCGTGGGGTACTCGGGGCCGAAGACGTAGTTCCAGTGGTCGGTGCGGAAGGGGCCGCAATCGCTCCACTGCGCGTAACAAACCCGGGACGAGCCGTTTGGGTTGTTCTTGCGAATTGCAATCCAGCGATCCCTGACCACGCTCTTGCCCTCCTTTTCGAACACTTCGCGGAACCAGGGAATGACCCGGGCGGCCTCGGGTTTGTGGCGGCCGCGCTCAACGTCGTTATACGGCAGGGCGAAATAAAAGGGATTCTGCTGGGGGATGAACCCCATGGGGATGGAGCCGCCATCGGGAAGCGGTCGGCGGTTATTGGGGCCGTCGCCCCCACCGAAGGATCGCGACCATTCCAAGTCCCACGAACTGGAGTAGTTATGGACGGGATTGTTCTGGGATGCGGATTCACCGACCCAGAAGACCGTGGTGGTGATGTTGAACTTCCACTGGTAAAGGCCGCGAGTGCCCGCCTTGTTGGACTCCGTGGGCACAATGACCTGGGGCTCCAGTTGCAGCAACGATTCCTCCCGCAACCTCATCGCGTATTTTGCGAAGTCGGAGCTACTTTGATAGGGGTTCTGTGCTTGGGCGGCGGCGAGGCTGAGGATGCCCGCGAAAAGGGCCGTCGTCGTTAGTTTCATTAGCGGACGGCCATGATACCCCGCCAAAAGCCCCTCGCAAGACGTTTTTCCCCGTAGGCAGGAGGGAGGTAAGTATGTATTAAGCAATGAATGGGCCGAGCGGCGGTTCGCCGTACGTAGTCCCGCCTTCAGGCGGAATGAACCATTCAAACCACGACGGACTGCTGCTTTTGCTCGGGTGCCTCTCGAAAAATTCACCGCTCCTTCCGCCTAAAGGCGGAACTACGGACGGTTACGGCCAGATTTTTGCAAAGTCGCGTTTGTCCACCCAGCCGGCGCGGTCGCCATCGGCGCGCACGTAGTAGTAATTGCCGCGTTCGCGCTCGACCCGGGCCACTTCGCCACCGGGGAGCTTGGTCAGTTCCTCGCCTGTGCGCGTGGGGGTGAGCAGGAGCTTGGTTTCGTCATCGAGCGCCACGCCGATTGACGAGCGGGAGCGCAGGCCGATGAGGGCGGGAATCGACATGAGGAAAGTGGCGAGCAGGAGGGCAGCGACGCCCTGATGCCAGCCAGCGCGGCGGAGTCCCATGAGCCGGGGGAGGCAGAGCAGCGTGATTCCGCCCCACAGGCTGATGCTTGCGCCGATGAGCCACACGGCAGGCGAAAGCCATTCGCTGAACTGCTCGTACCACGGAGACTGGGGCTGGACGAGCTGGCCCTTGTTTCGCGCGAAGCGCAGATTGGCGATGGTGTTGCGGTCGGAGGGCTTGAGTGTGCGTGCGCGCTCCCAGGCGAGGACGGCGTGGCCAGGGCGGGCGACTTTCCATTCGGCGTTGCCGAGATTGTGGAGGGCACCGTGCGACCATTCGCGTGCGCTGCTCAATTCGCGGAGCTGGTAGGCGGATTCGGCGAAGTCGTTGGAGGAAAAGGCCTCGCTGGCCTTGCGGAACCGTTCGTCCGACGGGGTGGCCAGGGCCGGGAGCGCCAGGAGCAGGAAAGCGAGGAGCCGGGAGAGGGAGATCATGCGCGGGCGGTCAATTGGGCGACGGCGTTTTCCAGACCAGGCAGCAGTGCGGACGGCTTGGGCAGGGTTGCGGCGGCGGAAGCGTAGCGGGAGGCCTCGGCGTGATTGAATATCGCGCGGGCGGCCTGCTCGGCCTCGCCATCGAGCGCGCCGAGCACCTCTGCCGGGGTGAGGCTGGTGGCGGTGGCACTGCCGACCTGGGTTGCGGCTTCGCAGAGCGCGCCGGTGCCAGCCTTCAAAAAGGCAGGCGCATCCCCGCGCCGGGCGGCGGAGCGTGCCTCGCCGAGTGCACGCCTAGCAGCGGCGCGTGCACGGCGGCGCAGGAGAATCTCGGGATGGGCCGCGAGGTACTCGGAGCGCAGCCGGAGCATCCAGAAAATGAGGAGCGCTGCGGGCGGAATGAGCTGTGCGATGAGGAACCACCGGAAGGAAGGCCCGAGGCGGCTGGTCCAGCCCCCGCTTTTTTCCGCAAGGCCGGTGAGCGCAAGCTCGGGCTCGACGGGTCCCGCCGGGGTTGACGCTGCGGCTGCGGCTGCAATCGCCGCCTGATCGTCGGCTGCACTCTTTGGTGCTGCTTTCACGAGGAAGGGAATCGGCGGAATGGTGATGTCCTCGAACTTTTTCTTCACCGGATTGAAATAAGCAAAGGGCAGGGGAGGCGTTCCATGCCGGCCTTCGCGCTTTGGCACGAGCGTATAGCTGAAGGTCTTCACCACGCGCCCGGTTTCGTCGTCGCGGGACAGTTCGCTGGTGGGCCGGTAGGCGGTCCAGTTGGGATTTTCCGCCAACTCGGGAGCGGGGACGGAGTCGAGGTTGCCCTCCCCTGCGAGTGAAAAAGTGAGCGTGATGGGTTCGCCGACCTCGGTTTCCGTACCGGGGACTTTTGGCTGGCTCACTGTGAAATCACCGATGGCACCCGTGAAGCCGGGGGGGCGATCCACTTTGGGCAATGGCAGCACGCGGAGCTTCACCGTCTGCGATTGCAGCGTGCTCTGGGTGGCAAAACCGCTGCGCCTGCCAAAGGGGTCGAGCTTTTGCACCTGCACGATGGCCTCGCAATTCAGGTCGCCCACGCCGTCCACGAGCGGGGTGATTTCCACCGCCATGGCGATGCCGGAGACGTCCTTGCCCTCCACCTTGAACTGGCCGGGGCGGGCCATCCTGCCCGGCTTGAAGAGCACCGTGCCGCTCGTCTTGGAGATGTGCTGCACGTACTGCGGTGTCTCGTCGGCCGTTGAAAGGAATAGCAGCCGGGCATTGATCGCCTCCCCTACGTAAAACTCGCGATCCGGAATATCGAACACCGCGCGGGCGGGCTGGTAGGCCTTGTCTGCACCTCCCGGAGCGGCTGGCACGGCGAGAGTGGCCTCAGGGACGCGGACACGCTTGCCGTCGACCTCCACATCGAACGCAGCAACGATAATGTCGCCGGATTTTTTCGGCACGGCGACAAAGCTCAGGGTGGTGAGCTTCACGTCCACCCCGTTCACCTGCACCGCGCGCTGGATGGTTCCCGCGGGCTGGAGGTCCAGTCCGTCAGGTGGCACGAGATTCGGCAGGCCGATGATGCGCTCCTGGGAAGTGATGGTGACGCGATACTCCACAGGCCTCCCAACGCTGCCCGTGGGCGGCTCGAAGGCTGCGCTCGCGGCGGGCTCCTGGGCAAACGTGGAGCCACAGAGAACGCAGAACGCGGTGAGGAAAAGGATAAGGAATCGGGCGGCAGTCATTCGCAAAGTCTCCATCACCAGTCGCGTCCCTTCTTTTTACGGGGATCGCCCATTTGCATTCCCTCCTCGGGCTCATTGCCCGGGGACATCGTGCGCGGCGAAATTTTTTCCTTCAGCATGCGCAGCATCTCGGGGTCGATTTCACGGTCGCTGCCCAGGCGCTGCTGCTGCTTGCCTTTTTCGTCCTTCTCCTTTTTGCCCTCGGGTTTGTCTTCCTCTTCCTCGTCTTCCTCATCCCCCTCGCCGTCGGTTTCGCGCTGCATCTCCTTGGGGATTTTGCCGCGAAGCTTCTTCATCAATTCCGTCAACTCCTTGCGCTTCTGCTGCATGCCCTCGGCCTGCTGCTGCATCTGCTTTTGGAATTTGAGCTGCTCGGCGATGTTGCGCTCCACCACGTCGGCGTTGAAGTCGGCGTCCTTGTTGGAAGGGTCGAGCTCGTAGGCGCTCTTGAAGCTGTCGGCGGAGGAGCGCCAGCGCTTCAGCGCTGAGCCGAGCAGGTCGAATGCACGCGTGGTTTCGCCGCCGGAAAGGCGCAGGGTCTTGCGGGCGGCGCGGGCCTCCATGTAGGCGGAGACAAGCGCCTGGGCGTCCTCGTTTTCCTTCAGCGCGGCATTGCCGCTGCGGAGCACTTCCTCTGCAACCGCTGCCGCCGCCTCGCCACTGCTGAGAATCTGCTGGCGGTTGCCCTGGCCGGCGAGTGTCTCCTTGCCCTGGAGAAAGCGCACATGGCCGAGATTGTAGGTGGCGACGGGCTGCACGGCCTCGTGGTTGGTGCGGGCGGCGTCGATGAACGCGCGCTCGGCCTCCTTCAAATCCTTGCCTCGCATCTTTTCGATCCCCTCATTGTACAGCTCACTCGCGGTGGGTTTGTGCGCCGGGGTTGCGGCGGCTGCGAAAAGGGCGATGGCGATGAAGCGAAGCATCTTAGTGTGCCGGCACCGCTGTATTGCGGCGGCGGGCTGATAGGAGAGATTCCACGACCAGCAGGAAAATGCAAACTGCAAGCGGCCATGCATAGCGATCGATGCCGCGCTTGCGGGCGGCTCCGATGCCACCCTTGGTGACGTCTGTCTTTAGCAGGCGGAGGATTTCCCCCATGGTGCCGCCGATGGACTCGAGGCGCAGGTATTTGCCGCCGGTTGCCTCGGCGATGGCGCGCAGGCTGCCTTCGTCGAGCTTGCTCAGGACGGCCTGGCCGCTTTCGTCCAGCAGCGGGCCGGGCCTGCCCGAGAAGGCGGGAAGCATGATTTGCGAGCCTGCGGCGGTGCCCACGCCGACGGCAAAAACAATAACCCCCTCCTTTGCGAGCTCCTCGGCCACCTTCGTGCCATTGCCGGCGAGGTCTTCGCCATCGCTGAGCAGGATGATGATTTTCCGCTTCTCCGTTTTGTCGAAGGTGTTCTTCCCCGCGAGCAGCGCGCGCGCGACATCGCTGCCCGGGAAAAAGAGATCCTCCGGCGAGGCTTCGCTTACGTTTTCCTCAAAGGCATCGTAGTCCAGGGTGAGGGGGACCCGGGCGAAGGCCGCGCCAGAGAAGACGACAAAGCCGACACGCCCGCCTTTTTGCCGGTGCACGAAATCGAGAATGGCGAGCTTGGAGCGCTGCAGGCGGGTGGGGTTCACGTCCTGCGCATACATCGACTTGGAGAGGTCGAGCACGAAGACCACATCCTCGCCCTGCCGCATCACCTCCTCCTGCACCAGCCCCCACTGGGGCCGCGCGAGCGCGATGCCCGCGGCGAGGATGGCCAGGCCGAGCAGCACATTTTTGATGATGCGCCGCACCCTGCTGTGGGCCACGAGTAATTGATCGAGCAGCGCCGGATCGGCGAATGTGGCGAGTTGCCGGGCACGGGCGCGGGCGGAGTACCAGAGCAGGCCGCCAAAAAGAATGAGGCATCCCAGGGTAATCCACAGCCAGCGGGGTTCGGCAAAGGTGACGCTCATGGCAGGCGGCGGAAGCGGGTATTGGCCAGGGCCAGCTCGATGGCGAGGAGCGCGAGTGCCGCGATGAGGGGGATCTGGTAAAGTGGTGTGTAGGTGCGGTGGTTCTTCAGCTTGCGGTCGGTTTTTTCGAGGCGGTTGATGTCCTCGTACACCGTCTCCAACTCCTGCGGATTCGTGGCGGTGTAGGCCTTCCCACCGGTCTTGCTGGCCATCTGCTGCAGCACGGAATAGCTCGCGGGAGACAGGGTGGTGATGATGCCCGCATGCATGCCGCCGGGGCCGTAGATGAATTTGCCGGTCTCGCGGTCGAAGTCGTAGAGCGGCACGGACTGGTCCTTGCCGATGCCGATGGCGTAGATGCGCACCTTTTCATCGCGGCCAAACATCGCGGCCTGCAGTGGCTCGAAGGTGTCCCACTTGTTGTTGTCGCCATCGGTGAGCAGTACGATGATCTTTCCCTTGCTCTCCTTCACCCGGGAGAGGTTCTTGATGGCCATGCCGCAGGCGTCGCCGATGGCGGTGCCGAGTTCGCGGATGATGCCGATGTGCAGGCGGTCGAACTGATCGAGCAGCCATTCATGGTTCATCGTGGTGGGCGAGACCATGAAGGGCACGCCGCTGAACACCACGAGGCCGATGCGGTCGCTGGGCCTGCGCTGGATGAAGTCGCGGATGCGCTCCTGCGCGATGTCGAAACGTGTGCGCTTGAGGCCCGGCGGCGACATGTCGAGGGCCATCATGCTCCACGAGAGATCGTACACAAGCATCACATCGAGCCCGCTGGAGAGCGTCTCGGTCTGCTCGTTGACCTTGCGCGGGCCGGCGAGGGCGACAACGGCGAGGCCGACGATGAGCACACGCAGGAAAAGGAGCAGGCGGCCGGCTGCGGTGCGGACGCGTCCGCCAATGGCTGCGACGAGCTCCGCGCTGGAAAATTTCAGGGCACCGACGCGGCCCGCGCGCCCGCGCAGGAATGCATAGATGGGCAGCAGCGCGAGAAACGCGAGGACCCACGGGCGCTGGAATTCAAACGATTCGCTCATGGATTTACAGGCAGCCGGGCGGATTGCACCGCATGAAGGGTTTGGGTGGCGCGCAGGCGGCGCTCGATCGCGGTGATGAGCGCGCGGGCGGTGTCCGCGGGGTTGGCAGGGGGTGGCGGAGCGGGCGAGAATTTCGCGGCATCGCACTCGGAGAGAAAAGCGGTGACCTCGGTGGCGAGGGGTTGCTCATCGGCCAGGGCGTCGTGAATTTCTTCTGTGGTGACGCCCTGCCCGGGGAGGCGCAGGGCAGCAATGAGGTAGCGGCGGAAAATCTGGGAAACCTCGGCCGGGGCTGGGTTGGAGAGGGTCTGAATCTGGCGAAAGGCGATATCGGCGGGGAGCTCCACGACCTTGCGCTTCGGGGTGCGCGGCCAGGCGAGGGCGGCACCAAGCAGGCCTGCGGCGACGGCAACGATAAACCACGGCAGCGGGTCGTAGCGGTCGATGTTGGCCGGGAGTTCCTCGCGCGGCGGGCGGAGGGGAGGGATTTCGGCTTTGATTGCGGCGCTTGTGCTCAGCGGAGCCACAAGGAGGAGGAGCAGCGCGAGAAGTGAGAGGTGAGACGTGAGACGTGAAGTCTGAAGCGTTGGCGGCAAAGAAACTTGTCCCGTAGTCTCACACCACGTTGCAGCAGTTCCTGCCAAACCTTCCTTTAGTCTGTCATTCTGAGAGAGCCTAAGCAACTGAAGAACCCCGTGGAACTTCATGGCTGCTTGGGAAACCGGGTAACGAATATCGCCGTGAAACTTCACGGGATCCTTCAGTCGCTTAGGCTCCCTCAGGATGACATCGGATAAGGGAGTTAAACACATTCCAGCATTGTGGGCGGACGCCTCGCAATAAAGGTCAGTGGCTTCGTCGCCCACCGAAAACTGCGCGCTGGAAATGCGTTCCTTCATTTCTTGCGGCGTTGCTCGAAGAAGCGCTGGAGGGTGGTGGCGTAGCGGTCGCCGGGCGAGAGCCGCAGGACGTCCACGCCGGTCTGGCCGAGCGAGCGGTCGAGGTGCTCCATGCGGGCCGCATTGCGGGCCGCGAATTCGGTGCGGACGGATTCGCGCATTGTGTCGACCTCAAACTGCGCGCCGGTCTCGGAGTCCTCCACCGTGAGGAGGCCCGCAGCGGGAAGCGTCCGCTCGCGGGGGTCGGTGAGGTGCAGGCAGACGAGGTCGTGTCGGGCGTTCGTCTGGCCGATTTCGGTAAAGAGATCGCGTCCATCCAAGCCGGTGGAGTGAAGCAGGTCGGAAAGCAGGAAGACGATGGCGCGGCGGCGCACGACGTGGTTAAGAAAAGCGAGTGCGGCCTGCACGCTGGTGCCGCGCTTTTTGGGCTCGAAGGCGATGGCCTCGCGGATGATACGGAGCAGGTGTTTGCGCCCTTTCTTGGGCGGCACGAAGAGTTCCACCTGATCGCTGAAGAGCAGCAGGCCGACCTTGTCGCCATTGCGCAGCGCGGAGAAGGCGAGCGTGGCCGCGACCTCGGCGGCAAAGTCGCGCTTGGTCTGGCGGGTGGAGCCAAAGTCGCCGCTGGCCGAGATATCCAGCATCAGCATCACAGCGAGTTCGCGCTCTTCGCGGTGGAGCTTTACGAAAGGCTTGCGCAGCTTAGCGGTGACGTTCCAGTCGATTGTGCGGACATCATCCCCCGGGACGTATTCCCGAAGCTCCTCGAAATCCATTCCGCGTCCCTTGAATTGCGAGTGGTAGGCCCCCACCATCAAGTCGTTGGCGAGCTTGCTGGTGCGGAGTTCCACGCGGCGGACGCGCTGGATGATTTCGCTGGTGCTGATCATTCCCGGTTCTACGGCACGGGCACGTTGTCGAAGATGCGTTTGACCACGGTGTCGCTGGTGATGCCCTGGGCCTCGGCCTCGTAGGTGAGGATGACGCGGTGACGAAGGACGTCGGCGCCGATGGATTTAATGTCGCCCGGCGTCACATACGCGCGGCCCTGGATGAGCGCCCAGGCCTTTGCCGCGAGCGTGAGCGCGATGGTGGCGCGGGGGCTTGCGCCGAACTGGATGAGCGGACGCAGGTCGGCGAGTTTGTATTTCTCCGGGTCGCGCGTGGCGAAGACGAGGTGCACGATGTAGTCGCGCACTTTTTCATCCACATGAATGCTGTCCACCACGTCGCGGGCGGCGCTGATTTGCTCCAGATCAATCACCCGTTCCACATCGAGCTTCGGCTTGGTGAAAGCCATGGTATCGAGGATGCGGCGCTCCTCGGCGAAATCCGGGTAGCCCACGACGACCTTCAGCATGAAGCGGTCGACCTGCGCCTCGGGCAGCGGGTAGGTGCCTTCCTGGTCGATGGGGTTTTCCGTGGCCAGCACGAGGAAAGGCGTGGGCAGCTTGTGGGTCTCGCCCCCGAGCGTCACCTGCCGCTCCTGCATGGCCTCCAGCAGTGCGGATTGCACCTTTGCGGGGGCGCGGTTAATTTCGTCGGCAAGCAGGATATTGGCGAAAACGGGCCCGCGCGTTGCGTGGTATTTGCCGTCGCCGGGGTTGTAAATGAGCGTGCCCACGATGTCCGAGGGGAGCAAATCGGGCGTAAACTGGACGCGGCTGAAGCTGGCGTGGATGGCACTGGAAAGCGTGCGCACGGCGAGCGTCTTGGCCAGGCCGGGGACGCCCTCCAGCAGCACGTGGCCATTG
>JAYUWZ010001277.1:0-2295 GCA_043753265.1 Verrucomicrobiaceae bacterium | reverse complement strand
TCTTCCGGCTCACGGGAATCCATGGTTCAGACGGGTCGGTGCTCGTGTCCGGGTGGCAGCAGATCTGTTACGCCACAGGTGCGATTTTTGGATTCGATGCGGGGCCGGACTTCCTGCCTCGCCTCATCCGCATGCTGCCCTACATCGGGCTCATCCTGCTGATGGAGACACCGGTCTTCATCACCAAGAACCAGTGGTTCTTTGTGCACCGCCGTCCGGTGCTGGTCGCGGCGGTATTCATCTTCCTCTTCTACTGCCTTATGGTTCTGGGAGTGACGGGCGGCGATCAGTTCATCTACTTTGCATTCTAGGCAATGACCCCGCAACCCATACCACCACCTGCCGGGGAAGCCGGATCAAACGAAAAGCCACCCGGGGTGTTCGGGGCCTTTCAGCCATCGCTCACGGCTGTATGGCTTTTCATCATTGGCGTGCTGGTGATTGAGACGTGCCTGCGGGTGCTGCCGGAGAACTCGATGACGCGGACGCTGAAACATCGCTCGGAGGAAATCCTGTATCTGCCGCCGACGCGCATTCAGTTCATGGGGGACAGCGCCACGAATGCGGTGAGGGTGTCGCTTATCGAGCAATTCCTGGGCGGCGAGCACCAACTCAGCAACTATGCGCTGCCGGGAACGACGCCGCTCTTTAGCTACTTCGTGCTGAAGCGGCAAATCGCGGCCAATCGCACGCCAAAGCTGATCGTCTTCGCGCCGCACCCCTTCACGTGGGGAGACCCGTTCATGGATCGGTTTCTCGGGCGCTTCGCCTCGCCGGCCGAGGCTGGGAGCATGCTGAAGGACGGCGTGCAAATGGATGACTGGCTTTACGGCAACCTGAGCCGGATGAGCTACACGCTGCGCTACCGCGAGGAACTCTACAAACTGCTGACGCAGGGGGACACGACCTTCATCGAATCGTGGAAGCAGCAGATCGTCTCGGTACAGAATACGCGGGCTAAGATTGCGAACGAAGAAGTGAAGCCCGAGGAGCCCACGAGTTCAGTGCTCAATGCGGGAAATCTGCCGCCCATTTTGTCGAAGCCCATTGCCATCCACCCCTACAACGAGATTTACCTCGATAAGCTGTGCGAGCTCGCGGCGGCGCATGGCATCCGGATTGTGTGGCTCACGCTACCGATTCCGGAATTGCTGGCGAAGCGGATTCCGGAAAAGGAGCGCACGGCGGTCTACAGCGACTTCATCGCCCGCATGAGCGCGAAGCACAAAAACCTGTTCCCACTCTCGCCGTCCATCTCCACTTACCCGGATGCCTATTACCGCGATCCGTGGCATCTGAATTCCTATGGATCATGGGTGTTCTCGCAAAGGACCGGTCAGCAACTGGCGGACTGGCTGAAGGAGCATCCGCTGCAGTGAGCCCGGGTTTGGACATGGGAAATGAACCACCAAGACGCCAAGGTGCCACGGGATTGAACCGCGAAGTGCGCGAAAAACGCGAAGGCATACAGGGTTGGAGTGGTTTGAATACTCGCATCGATGGGATGCGTTTTGCCGATTTTCACCGTTCCTTCCGCCTAAAGGCGGCACTACATGCTCTATGCTGAAGGGACTCGAGCGCTGGCTGTGGCCGTGGCTTTTCCGGCACAGGAGTTCACCGCCGGTGCAACGGCACGTGATCCTTGCGGTGTGTGATCATTTCGAACCGTTCCACGGGGCAAAGAAACCGCAGGCGCTGGATCGGGTGGCCGAGTGGCATGCGGAGTATGTGCGGATCACCTCGGAGTTTCGCGACAGCGGGGGGACACCGCCAAGACATACGTTTTTTTACCCCATTGAGCAGTGGGACGACGATGTGTGCGGGGCGCTCGCGGTGATGTGCCACAACACAGGGGGCGAGGCGGAGATTCACCTGCACCACAAGAACGACACGGCTGAGGGACTGGCGCATGCGCTGGTGGATGGAAAGACGCGCATGGCAAAGCTCGGCCTGCTCTCGAAGGACGACTCGGGCGTGGTGCGGTATGGGTTCATCCACGGGAACTGGGCGCTGGACCACTCGCACCCGGAGGGGAAGGCGTGCGGGGTCACGGACGAATTGCGCGTGCTGCGGCAGACGGGGTGCTATGCCGATTTTACCCTGCCGAGCGCGCCGAGTCCCTGCCAGGTAAAGACGATCAACTCGCTCTACTACGCGAAAGAGGATGGGAAAGCGCGCTCCCACGAGCACGGAAAACCGGCGAGGGCGGGGCGTCCGCGTCCCGAGAGTTACGACGAATTACTACTCGTGCAGGGGCCGCTGGGTCTGAACTGGAAGTGGAGGAAGTGGGGGGTG
>JAYUWZ010001276.1:0-5055 GCA_043753265.1 Verrucomicrobiaceae bacterium | reverse complement strand
CGCCCAAGGATTTTCACAAGGACCTTACCGACCGGCAAAAACTGCTAGTCCGGGTGTGGATCGAGCAGGGCGCGAAATACGAACAACATTGGGCGTTCACGCCGGTCGTGAAGCCATCGGTCCCGGCGGTGGCAAAGCGGGCAAACGAAGTCGCGAATCCGATTGATTCATTTGTCCTCGCGGGTCTAGCGAGCGATCAAATCGAACCCTCCCCGCTGGCCGGCAAGGCCACGCTCCTCCGCCGCCTGTCGCTCGACTTAACCGGCCTGCCACCCGGCCCGGCGGAGCTTGACGCGTTCCTGGCCGACGAAAGCCCGGACGCTTACGCGAAACAAGTCGATCGGCTGTTAGCCTCACCCCAATATGGCGAGCGGATGGCCGTCCCATGGCTGGACGTGGTCCGCTTTTCCGACACCGTCGGGTATCACGGCGATCAGAACGCCCGCGTGTTTCCCTATCGCGATTACGTCATCAAGGCGTTCAACGACAACAAGCCCTTCAGCGATTTCACCATCGAGCAACTCGCGGGCGATCTGATCCCTGGCGGCACTCTGGAGCAGAAGGTAGCCTCAGGATTCCACCGCAATGTGATGACGAGCGACGAAGGCGGCATCATCGAGGAAGAGTATCTCAACCTCTACGTTGTCGACCGAGTGAATACCACGGGCGTGACATGGCTGGGCCTCACCGTGGGCTGCGCGCAATGCCACGACCACAAGTACGACCCGGTCACCATGCGGGATTACTACGGGATGTATGCCTTTTTCCACAACGTGCCAGAGAAGGGCAAAGACGGCGTGCGGGAGAAAAATCCCGCTCCCTTCCTCACAGTGGCGACCACCGACCAGGAAAAGGAAATGGCCCGTCTCACCGCCGAGCAAGCGACGGCGGAGAAAGAGGCAGTCACCCTTGCCGCGAAGCTCGATGTTGCGCAGACGGAGTGGGAGAAGCAGATCGCCGCGAGTGGCAAAGCCGTGGTGGAACCCGCCGGGCCGTGGGCAAAATTTCCGCTCGATGCCGACGGCTCAGGCACCAGCGATGGGGGCCAGCCGATCGCCGCCACGGCAAAAGGCGAAGCGACCTTTGTAGAGGGCAGCGTAGGCAGCAGTTACCGGGTGGAGGGCAAAGGCTGGCTGGAGTATGGCGACAAGTTTGGTTTTGAAAAAGACCAGCCTTTCACTGCTGCCGCGTGGCTGCGCCTCAAACCACAGGGCGGCTCGCCTTTTGGCAAGATGGATCAGGGTGGTGCAGTGCGCGGATGGGATCTGGAATTCCACGGCACCAAACCGAGCTTCCATCTCATCAATCAATGGCCGGACAACGCGATCCACGTGCAGGCGCAGCGCGATCTCCCGGTGGACACCTTTCTCCACATCGCAATCACCTACGACGGATCGAGCAAAGGTGCCGGGGTGAAAATGTATGTAAATGGGCAGCTCGAAAAAACGACCGTCGTGATCGACAAACTGAGCGAGACCATCAAGACACCCACGCCCTTCAGCATTGGGCGCAGAGGCAATGCGGGCCCAACCTTTACCGGCAGGGTGGACGATTTCCGCATCTACTCCCGCGCGCTGAATGCGGGCGAGGTCAACGCCATCGGCGGCGGCGCAACGATGGCGATTGTCTCCATCGAGAAAGCCAAACGTACGCCCCAACAGGCAGAGCAGCTCAAGAAGTTCTATCGCGAAACCCAGGCACCGGATTTCATCGCTGCGCAGGCAAAGGTGGATTCCGCCAAAAAGGCGAAAACGGAAATCGAAAAGCAAATCCCCAACACCATGATAATGGTGGAAATGGAAAAGCCGCGCGACACATTCATCAAGGAACGCGGCGCCTACGACAAAAATGGCGAGAAGGTGCAACCCGGCGTGCCATCCTTTCTGCCACAGGTTTCCGGGCCGCCCGCGCCGACCTCGCTGGGCGACAAGGTGAAACGCCAGACGCGCCTCGATTTTGCAAAGTGGCTCGTGAGCCCCGAGCATCCGCTCACCTCCCGCGTCACCATCAACCGCTGGTGGGCGATGCTTTTCGGCACAGGCATCGTGAAGACGGTGAATGATTTCGGCAACCAGAGCGAATGGCCGAGCCACCCGGAATTGCTCGACTGGCTTGCGGCGGATTTTCAGCGCGACTGGAATGTGAAGCGCGTCATCAAGCAAATGGTGATGAGCGCCACTTACCGGCAGTCCGCACGCGTGACACCTGGGATGCTCGCAAAAGATACGGAAAACCGACTGCTCGCGCGCGGCCCGCGCCACCGGCTCGATGCCGAGTTTGTGCGCGACAATGCGCTCGCAGTAGGCGGCCTGCTCAATCGCGAAATAGGCGGCAAGGCCATATTCCCCGATCAGCCCCCGGGAATCTGGGAGGTGAATGAAATGGGGGGCAAAGGCTGGAAAAAGGAAAGCGGTCCCGGCCAGTACCGCCGCGGCCTCTATGTCTATTGGAGGCGCAGCACTCCATACCCAAGCTTCCTCACTTTCGACGCGCCGAATCGCGAATTTTGCGCCGCCACCCGCGCACGCACCAGCACTCCACTTCAGTCGCTCGTGCTCATGAACGACCCCGTCTACGTGGAGAGCGCCCGTGGCCTCGCGCAGCGCGTCTTGAAGGAATCCGCCCCTGACGCAAAAGCCCGGCTCACCGCACTGTGGCGCATGGCCGTGACCCGCCCGCCCACCGAAACGGAACTCGCCATCCTCCAAGGCACCCTCGACAAACAACTCGCGCGATACGCGCAAGACGCAAAAGCCGCCGAGGCACTCATCAAAATCGGCGATCTCCCCCGCCCCGCCGAAGCAAAGGCGCAAGACCTTGCGGCCTGGACCGCCGTCGCCAGCGTGGTGCTGAATTTGAACGAGGCGATCAGCAAGTAAGGCAGGTCCAATTGGTGGCCAGCGCGCTCAGCCCCGATAGGGCTCTGGTTAGAGCTTTGCCTTTGCCCAGGCCACAATCAGGATGTTGCGGTCCTTGCCCAGGGCCGCCTGATATTCCTTTCGCACGGTGATGGGCCAGACGAGATGATCCGTGGGACGAGTCCCGCCTGCGGCCCGGTATTGCTCCCGTTCCGTGCTCGAAACCCGGGCGTATATGCCCGCACGGATGATTGTCGTCTGCGGGTTGAGCGACGCGGCCTGCTCCGCTGGG
Source organism: Verrucomicrobiaceae bacterium (assembly GCA_043753265.1). GTDB lineage: Bacteria > Verrucomicrobiota > Verrucomicrobiia > Chthoniobacterales > Chthoniobacteraceae > SXWH01. The sequence continues at coordinate 1,905 of JAYUWZ010001276.1, read as the reverse complement.
GTTGCCTGCCTCCGAGTCCCATTGGTCACTCCCGCAATGGCACAGGTGACCCCATCACGAAACACATAAATCGCATTTCCGCGGCCACTCATATTTTCATACACAATGCCAGCGACCGGGAACTGGCCTCCCGATTGTGAGATGATGTGCCTGGCCAACTGGTCAGTCCAGCGCGGGTCGGCGCTGCGTTTGACTTCCAGGCAGGCGGCAACCACCCAGCGAGCCAGTTGGTTGGCATCGGCATTGCACATGATGACCTGTGCAGTCTTCCCGTCGGACATCCGATAGCTGTGGAGCCTTGTGGGAAAGCCATGCCAACTAGGATGCCGGATGGGCCGGGAAGTGCCTTCCATGTATCCGGGAAGTTTGGATTCGAAATAGCGTTGCACGCGCGCGACAGCATCTGCCGGAAGCTCGGCAACAGCAGAGCTGGGGAATGCTATCAATAGCACCAGCGACAGAAGACAAAGACGAATCAGGTTTTTCATATGGATCATGGCGCGTAATCAGGCAGTGAGGGCATACTCGAAGTGCATGCCATCCGGTGTCCCGAAATAGCCACCCCAGGCAAATCCATGCCGCTCAAAAATGGGGACCAAATCCACCACGCTGCCCCGCTGCCCCCTCGGTGCGGGGCGGCTTCCGTATCCATTCCACTGGACGTTGATATCGATGGCGATACCCCAGCTATGCGAACTAAGGGTGCGCGAGGGGTCCCAGCTCTTGTGGCGAGGAACCCAGCATCCTCCCCAAAAGAGCAGGAGGTCCTTCAATCCCGCCGCTTCAATATCGGCAAATACGCGTGTGAGTTTCGCGGCAACGGAGCGATGGCAATCAAACCGGCCGCTAAAGCCGCCATTCCCATAGTGCGGAAGGTTGCGCAACTGAGGGATATCGACGCTTACGATGTTATCCCCCGCCCATGGCGGGTAGATGATAATTGCACCCCGCTTGCGAGGATCTTCCCGGTGGCGGAAGTCTCCAAAGGCAGCCCGGATTTGTGTCTCGTTCAGCACGCGGAGGTGACCACCCTCCCTGTTCCCGGCATTCTCCGCCAATAGCGGGGTGAGTTCCGGGCGCGAGAATGGCCAGGAATTGCGCAGTTGTGCGGTGGTGCCGAGGAATTGATTCCGGTCGGACCCGGGAGCACCCGGCGTCGTGCGGGGCTGGTTGCCCACTTCGCCATCCGTATATTGCCAGAGCGTGTAATTCGGCCATGTAGCCGCCGGAATCCCGATCGGGTTGGGTGCATAGCGCACATACCACAATGGACAATTGGCGAGCACCGCATCGCGAGTACCCGCCGGCACGTTTTCCCGGATTAAATGGCCGCCGTAAATCGCAGGCCAGCGCCCTGTCGCGTCGTGCACCCTTCGTACAAAATCCCTGGCCTGCGCGACCGTCATGTTTGCCCCGGCGCTGCTGTCCTCCCAATCCAATGCCATGAGCACATTGGGATTGGAGCCATCCTCGACTGCCAGGAAATTGCGCACCTGCCGCGCAACGTCGCCGCCGCTGGAGAAATGATAGGCACCCCACAAGAATCCGAGATTCATGGCGGTACGTTTCCTTGCCGCATAATCGGGGTCCCGGAAAGTGGTCCCCTCACTCGCTTTGTGAATGATGGCTTCGATGCCTGCCTGCTGAACCCGGGCGAAGTCCACATCGTTCCGGTAATAGATGTCGATGATTGTGTTGATGGGCATATGATTGGTGTCTTGGGTGAGAGGCTGGTTGGTTGAAGCAATACTCGTTTCGGAATGCACAGACTGCTGAAAGGCCAGAGGGGAAATCCCCCAGGACCCCGGAGCCTCCGCTAATGATAAAGGCGTTTTCGACGAGACAAATGGGACATCAAATTTACCGATCGGTACAAAAAAAGGGCGGGGCTCGTGTGAGTCCCGC
>JAYUWZ010001275.1:0-2299 GCA_043753265.1 Verrucomicrobiaceae bacterium | reverse complement strand
CCCCACGGCCACCGCTTTCGGCCGTACATCGGCAGGCGTGGGACCATAAGCCTCCACCGTGATCGGAGCATTGCTGAAAACACCCGCCGAACTAGCGAGATACACCTTCACGCAATTCTCCGCTGTATCCACCACCACGATATCGCGCGCCCCGTCGCCATTCACATCCCCCACGGCCAGCTTGCCCGCCTCGCTGCCCGGCTGCATGAGTTGCACAGGGGCCTCGAGGCCCGCGGCGGAATTAAGAATCACCCAAACGCCGCCGGGATTGGATCCGCCATCGACTCGCCCCGTGACCACGATATCAGCCCGCCCATCACCATTGAGATCGCTTACAGCGACACTGCGCAGCGTTGCCCCGGAAATAGTCGGCCCGATTTTACTGACAAAGCCCACCGATTGCGCTGGCCCCGTCGTCGTGTTGAAAAGCCGTAGCGCTCCGCCTGCAATTACCGCAACGCCCGGCCTTGCCGTCCCCCCGAGCGCCTCTGCTGGAAAAAGCATCCCTGCCGCCAGGGTGTCCTCCGTGACATTCAGCGAGACCATGCCTATCGAGCCGACGCCCCCACCCAGCGTCGTAATAAAAGCCCCTGCTCCATCGCCCACACTCACCCGCACCTCGGCAACTCCACCCGAGGTAAAGCCAAGCGTCAGCAAGTCCTCTTTGCCATCGCCACTGAAGTCCCACCCCGGCAGCGCATTGATCGCCCCGTCGCTTCCGAATCCAAGCGGCGAAGCGACCGTGCGCTGGAGTGGCGGACGATTAGGCTGCTGTGCCAACAATGGGTTTGTCAGCAAAACTGCAAGGAGTACAGGGATAAATAGGCGGGCAGTCATAAATATAGGTAGGGGAGCGCAATAGGGATTTGCGCGAGAACGCCTTCTTTCATGGGAAATGCAGCTTTTGTCAAGGGGGTGCAACTGCAGCCCGTGGAATTGTAACTGTATTGTTTTAAGACATTTAAGGTGTCACCATTTCAAACAATTCCGGTCATACTACATGAATTCATTCCCACGAGTCTGGGTGACCTTCCGTCCTCTCGCCCCAAATGGGTTCCACCCTCGTGGTGCCCGTTTGAGGAAGTTTTTTAAAGCTACATCCCTTTCCAGTCTCTGTTTCGTTTGAGTCTCCGTGGTTCCCCGTCAAACACCGACATCCCCACCTTCCGCATCGAAGCCTGAAGGAGCGCATGACCGCCCGCGAATGACACGTGAAGAATGGAGTGCAAAGCGCGAGTTGCGGCGTGCCAAGCAACGCCGGGAAAACGTGGGGAGGGCCGCGAGGATGCATGACGCGCGCTTGGCCTGGGAACTCAGCCCCACCGAGAAACCAAATGCACCGCTACCTACGGTTAATATTGGGTGTTCAGGATGGTTTTATTGGCATTGGCGCGGCCAGTTCTATCCCTCCGATATGCCCACGAGCCAGTGGTTCCGTCACTACGCTAAAAAATTCAGGACGGTCGAACTCAATGCTCCTTTCTATTCGTGGCCTACCGTAGCTGCGGTGCGAGCTTGGACCAAGCAGGTGGGGAAATGCCAGATGATCTATACGGTGAAAGTGTCGGAACTCATTACGCACGTGAAACGCTTCAGTCGTACCACAGAGTTGATCCGCGACTTCGGCCATATCGCCGACTTGCTCGGGCCGAGGATGGGCTGCTTCCTTTTTCAATTTCCGCCCAGTTTTCAGTATAGTCCAGGCCGGTTGAAACGGATCATTGCACATGTCGACCCCTCAAGGCGAAACGTCGTGGAATTTCGCCACCCCAGTTGGTGGAATCATCGAGTTTTCGACGCATTTCGCTCGGTGGGCGTCATCTTCTGTTCGTGCAGTGGCCCGCGCCTCCCGGACCAGTTGGTAAAGACAGCCGAGGAGGTCTATATCCGATTTCATGGTGTCCAACGCTGGTATCGGCATGACTACTCCCGGCAGGAGCTAAAGGTCTGGAAAAACCGCGTTGAACAGAGCGGCGTAAACCGGGTGTGGGCCTATTTCAACAACGACCGCGATGGATACGCCATACGGAACGCGAGCGCCTTCAAAAGGCTAATCACTCGCTCAATGCTTTCGGCCTGATCGCCGCCACATACTCCCGCAGAGTCCTCGTTTACCCACCGAGGTGGCCCTAACGCTCTACCGGCTAACTTTGGCAATCAGGGCTGCGATGGCTGCCGCTCCTACTGCGAGAAGTGCCCATTTCCATGTTTGGCTCCGGTTCACGCCCGAGGCAGGCTCAGGATTAACAAGAAGAGTATCAAGACCGTCAACTTCGGCGAAGGGCTGGTAGGTTAGGCT
>JAYUWZ010001274.1:0-5057 GCA_043753265.1 Verrucomicrobiaceae bacterium | reverse complement strand
CACATCCGCATTCGTGATGCCCAGGAGCTTCCCCAGCGCCGCATCCGGCGTGATGTTCCCGGTGAAGATAGCGCGTAGCTCCTGGGAGAGCTGCTCAGCCGGGATGTTCGCATTTGCCAGCGCATTCGCAAACGCCCCTACCAGCTCCACATTCTGAGAAATTCCGATCCCCGCCGCCTGCGCACTCGCCAGCGTCGCCAGCAAGCCCGCCGTGAGATCCTGGAGCGACCCCGCCGCTTTCGGCTCAATCTCAATAATCTTCGCGATCGCCCGTGCCGCCTCCTGTTTCGCCGCCTCATCATTCAGCCCGCGAAACTGCTTCACCACATTGCCGATGGCCACCTGCGCATCAGCCAGCGAAGTATTGAATGCAACGCCTCTGCGTAGTGCCTGCTCAAAAAGCCCTGGCACCGCAGCCAGCGAGCCCACGATGCGCCCGCCAATGTCGATCCCGGCCCCCATCTTCAGCGTGTTGATAAACCCGTCCGCCGCGCTATCCGCTTTTTTCAGCGCATTCTCCACCGCCTTCGCCCCGGCATCATCCCCCACAGTCCCAATGAAAATCTTGATGTTCGGATTCGCCATAAAATCAGAGCGCCCGCCCCGCGCCTTTATCTGTGTTTCTCTGTGTCATCTGTGGTTTCATTTCAGCTTCGCCCCGTGCAGCGACGCCTCAAACTCCGACCGCTGCCACCGCTCCTCCGCGATTTGCTCGAGCAAAAGGATCGATTCTACGTATCCGACTTCTCCAGCGGCGCGGACGGTGCATCGGAGGAAGCAGGCGAGAGCGACGGTTGCGGCGTCGAATCGCTCCCGCTGCTTTGCGCGAGTTGCAGCAGTCGTGAGAGCAGCACGGCGTTTTTTTTTACCTGGTGCATCGCCTCCGCCTGCACGGGATCCTGCCCCAGGTGGAAATGCATCAGCGCCCGGCAAAGCTGTCCACACTGCTCACCCGTCAACGCATCATGCGGCAACCGCTGCGACCAATCCACGCTCAGAGGCTCCTCTGTGATAACGAGCCCGGACCGCTCCACTAAAATCGCCGCCTGCCCGGCCCGCGCCGCCTCCAGCTCCATCGCGTCCAGCGTATCCGAATCCGGATCGAGCGCCAGCGCCCGCCTCACCTGCTCCCGCGTTGCAGGCTCCACGCAATACAACGCCTTGCGCTTGCCCTGGCCCGCGTGATTGAAAAGCTCCACCTCCACGAAAAGAGGATCCGGGATAGCGAGAGAGAGTTTCATGGTTCGATTTTCAAAATGGCCACCGTGCTCGTATCCGCCGTCTGAGTGCTTCCCGCGCTCTTGGATGTGATCGTGTAGCTCACCCCAGCCGATCGCGTGATGCTGTAGCTATCCCCAACGGTTCCACCATCCGCCGAGCGATTCACAAAAAACCGCGTGTTTGCTGAGGTGGTCGCGTCGGTCACGGTCACAGCGCCGGCAACGAGCACCGCCGTTGCATGCTTGATGCTCTTGATCTCGGTACCGCTGCCGCCATTCACACCGCCGACTTTGAGGCTCACAGTGCCAAACATCCCCGCATCAGTGAGAATGGCGGCCTGCCCAGTTGCCGAGGTGTAAAAGTGAATACCATCCGTGGGCATCCGCAGATACAGACCATTAGACAAAATCCCCATTCGGCTATTGGCATCAAACCAAATACCGCCGCTGGCAAAGCCGCCTGTCACAGGCGCAAGCGTTACCTCATCCGCCACGGTAATTCCACCATCCGCGCTCAGCGTTATCCCCGCTGTCGAGTTGTCGTTTTTGAGCAGCGCTAGGCCATTCGTCATCGTCATCGTGGACGGCAACAATTGAGTCGAATCAAAAAAACCTGTCAGCGCCAGCCGCGCGTCCCGCGCCATGATCACGTGGCCAAAGTCCGACCCATGCTGATCATCAGCGCCATAAAACGCAGCGCTCGTCACTGGGTAAAGCGCATGCATCGGCCACAACCAATCATAGTCCGCACGGCCCGCCAGAATCAGCGCATTCAACGCCACGCGGCGTGCCTCCGCAGGAGCGTCTCCGTTAAACAGAGAGCCCGGCGGCACCGTCCCCACCACAAGCTTGCCCCCATCCGCATGAACCAGCCCCGCAAAAGTTTGGATCCTCCCCCAGGCCGTCGCGGCAGAGGTTCCATTGTACACATCAGCCCCCGCCGCCGCTGGCAAAATCACCACAAGCGGCTGCTTCGTGGTGGCGGGGATATACGGCGTTACCGTCGTGGAGTATGCGACGAGCAGCGCATTCAGCTCCTGCCCACCCACCGCGCTGTTGATCACATCATCATCGATGTAATCAGCCATCCGCTCAAAATGAGTCGGCCAGACTGTTGTGGGTGCCGAAGTGGAAATCGAATTCCCCACAACCAAAATCGTCCGCCTGTCCTTCGACTTCAGCGCCGCCCGGGCCGTATCCGCCGCACTCGCACCCGTGCCACCATCCGCCACAGTGATGTCAGTGATGCCCGTCACGCTCCCGCCCGTGATCGTCACATTGTTACTCGCCTGCGTGGCGATGCTTCCAAGCTCCAGCGAAGCACGCCCAGCCGTCGCATCCGCATCATCCAACTGCGAGCGCGCAAAGGTAGTTACCACCGCTGGCGTCCAGCTGCCAGTCCCGTTGGTATACAGGAACCTATCCACCGCAGTAGCCGAGGTGTCGATCCCGGTGCCACCCAGCGAAGGTGGCCACACCCCGCTACTCGCGCCCAGGGTGTCGCGAATTGCTGGGATTGTTGCATCGTTAGCCAGGCTCAGAAACGCCGCCGTGGAGCTCGCCAGCGTCGTCAAATCTGGATCGTGAATTTGCACATCCGTCCCCGGTACCAGCGATAGCGCCGTACGCATTCCCGCCTCATTCGTCACACTCGCGCCGAAAAAATTCAGCGTGCTCCCACTGCTCAAAATCACACTCGCCCCGCTCTCCGCCGTGATCGCCTTCCCCGACCCCAGCGTAATCCCAAAATTAATCCGCCCCGTGGTCGGATCCGTCCCCAGCATATTCAGCGGGCGTTGCGCCATCAGCGCCACCCCCAGCGCCAGCCAGGCAAGTAAAGTATAGAGTCTCTGTTTCATCTGCTTTGGTTTTTCGTCCTTTTTCGTTTCTTGCGGCTCACTGCATTGTCTCTGTGTGCTCTGTGCCCTCTGTGGTTAAACTAGGAGCAGCTCCGCCGCCCCCACTAGTTCCCAAGCCCCGCCAGTCACCACAAACTCCAGCCGCCACTTCCTCACCGCTTCACCCAGCACACTCACGAGTTGCGCGAGTTGCGTCCCGGCGATGGAGGCATTGCGAAAAGTGAGCGTGATCGTCCGCGTCACACACGCCGGGAGAATCACCAGAAACGCCGCCTCATCCCCATTCCGCGGAGCCATCGCCCCCGCCACATTCGGCAGGATGATCGTGTGCTCATAATTCGCCGCCGCGTACTCCACCGGGGCAAGCCGCCCAAAGTGCGACCGCCACCGCACCGGAAAATCCGGAGTCGTCGAAATCGCATACCCGCCGCCAGCCGGATCCGGAGCCGAGGCATGATACCCGCGCCCGTTGATCAGATTCGTCCCTACCCAAAACTCCAGCCGATCCCCCGAGGTAAAATGCGGCTCGCGTGCATGCAGCGTGCCCGCCGCTTGCCGTTGCGCATCCGTCCCACCCCTCAGCCTTACAGTTCCGGAAAGTATCGCCATAAAATTAGTAAACCCCTCCGCTGTTGCCTGGAGTGGCATTCGTCATCCGGCATTCGTCATTCGTCATGAGTATGTCCCCCCTTCGATGTACCCCGCCGTCGCAGGCTCCGGCAGGTCCGTATAGTGCCCGCCATCCGCCACACCCTGCGAAGCATACCCATCCGAGTAAGCCCCACCATCCACCACGCTCCCCACATCCACCCCACCGTCATTCGTCCGCACAAGCCGCGACCCCAAAACCACCCGATACTCCGTTACCGTGAAAATCCCCGTGGGATCCTGAGTCACCGACCGCCACCCGCAATTCGTAGCCCGCCAGGTGAACGTCGTACCCTCCTCAATCAGCTCCACAATCAGATCCGCCCGCGCCTCAATGTCCTCATCATGCGCCAGCGCAAAATCCACCGCCGCCGCCTGCGATTCATGCTCCCGCCCCACGCGAAACGTAATCTCCTTCTCCAGCGTGAACCGGTCAAAAATCGAAGGCGACAACGCATCAATCAGCCCGACCACCTCCAGCTCCTTCCGCGAGCCAGGCCGGTAACTCTCCACTACGCCCTTCCCCTCATCCGTGTCATTCACAAACGGCGATCCATCCGCGAGCCAGTCATTCCCGCAATACAGATGGATTTCGTTTTCAATCATGGGCTGTGTCTTTTTTCGTCTTCTTTCGTTTCTTGCGGCTCAAATGCATTGGCATCCGTGCCCTCTGTGGTTAAGCCTCTGGCACAACCCCGAGCGTAAAGAGCGGCCCTAGCACCCCAGCCGTATCCTTGCGGCTCGCCTTCAGTGTCACCTGGCCAATGCGGCCCTTGCTGTTGAACTGCAAGGAGCCCTTGGAAAAGAACGCCCGCGCCACAGTCAGCAGCGGCATCCCCTCCACGCTCCCCGTCACAGTCAGCGCCTCGCCCAGGGCACCACGCAGTTTGCCGATACCCACACCCGTCCCATCCAGCCGTTGCAGCGTATCATACCAGTTGTTTTCGGTCAGACCCTCCGGAGTAAACGAAATCTCCGCAGTCACATCATCCACGCTCGCATTATACTGCCCGCGGTTCGCCGTCTTCCGCGAAGTCAGCGCCAGCGTAGGCGAAAACGTCACCCCGTTCTCATCCGTCTCAATATCGGTGAACGTCGCACCCCACGCCGTGATGTATTGATCCCACACCGCATCCAGTGGAGTCAGATTCGGCTCCGTATATGCCGAGCTGGCCACCGCCACAAACGCCGCCGCATCCGAGAGTTAATATTGATGAATAACCTGGATAACTCCAAAGCCAGTGTACGAACAAAAGATGGACTTACTTATTTTGTTTTTCCGCAAACCAAGGGCTTTAATTATTACATTACAAACCTAAGTGGTATTGAA
>JAYUWZ010001273.1:0-10536 GCA_043753265.1 Verrucomicrobiaceae bacterium | reverse complement strand
AAGCGCGCTGCCGTTGATTGCGCGGTTCCAGCCGGATGTGTTGCTGTACCAGGCGGGGGCCGATCCGTATTTTGAGGATCCTTATTCACCGCTTGCACTGGATCACGAGGACCTGATGGCGCGCGATGAGTGTGTGTTTGCCTTTGCAATGACGCAGGGGATTCCGATCGCGTGGGTGCTTGCCGGAGGCTATACGGAGGACGTGAGCAAGGTGGTGGCCGTGCATACGAATACGTTTGAGGCGTGGAGCCGGGTGTTTGGGTGATGTTTGACCAGGGAGCTCGGTACCAGTGACACAAACATGGAATCGAAAGATGAAGAAAAGGAGACAGGCGCTTCGCGCTATGAGGTGGCCGATTGAGGACATCGGAGAACAGTAACGAACGAGTAAATGCGTCAGGGACGCATGCTCCCAGTGACGGCGCTGTCGTTCGGAAACGCGCTTTTGCTTCATCCGCCTCGACGCAGAGCATCGGGCCAGAGATGGCCGCCGTTCGAGACTTACAATTCCCGCTCGCTGAAGAGTTCGCGGATGACGTCTTCGATGGGGGGTTCCTGCACGCTGAGGTCGGTCACCTCGAAACGGGTGAGGAGTTCGCGGCACATTTCGGAGACGCGCTTGCGGGGGACCTTTAGCCTTGCGCTCACGGGAGTGGTTTCCACTACTTCGCCGAACGGCGCGAGGTCGCGGGCGCTGGAGTCTGCAAAGGTGAGTCCCACGTATTTGTGCGCGGCGTACTTTTCGACGATTTGCGTGAGTGGGCCGTCGAAGAAAATCTTGCCGTGGTCGATGATGATCACCCGCTCGCACAGTGCCTCGATATCTCCCATGTAGTGGCTCGTGAGCATGGTGGTGATGCGGTGCTCGCGATTGTACTCGCGCATGAATTCGCGCACCTTTTGCTGGGAGGTCACGTCGAGGCCGATGGTCGGCTCGTCCAAAAACAAGACGCGCGGAGAATGGAGCAGCGCGGAGATCAACTCGAACTTCATCCGTTCACCGAGACTCAGTTCGCGCACCATCACGTCGAGCTTGTCGGTGACATCAAGCAAGGTCGTGAGCCTGTCGACGATGTCGCGGTAAGCCTTTTCATCGATCCCGTAGATGGCGCGGTTCAACTCCAGCGATTCGCGGGCGGGCAGGTCCCACCAGAGCGCATTCTTCTGGCCCATGAGCAGCGAGAACTGGCGCTTCATCGCATCGGCCCGATGCCACGGCACGTGCCCGAGCACCTGGGCCTCGCCGCTCGTGGGGTGCAGCAGGCCGCTGAGCATTTTGAGCACGGTGGTCTTGCCGGCGCCATTGGGGCCGAGGAAGCCCACGCATTCGCCTTCCTCAATGGAAAACGAGACGCCATCCGCAGCACGCAGCTCTTCAAATTCGCGTTTGAAGAGACCGCGGATTGCGCCACCCAGTCCGGGTTTCTTTTTGTAAGTCCGGTAAATCTTGGTGAGACCATTGGCGGTGATCGCGGGCATGCTGAAAGGTGGCTACGCGAGCGACGGCGCAAGGTGCGAGAGGAAAAGTGGGCACGACTCCGTTCGCTCCCGTGGCATTATCGAAGTATTGGAGATCATTTCGGCACTTCTCCCATCACCCGGATTTTTCCCGTCTTCACATCGAGGAGGTGAAACTTGGTGTCGCCGCTCTCGCCAGCCTGGGTCCAGAAGAACACGCGCGCACCATCCGGCGAGGCGCACAGCCCGGAGATGCTGGATATCTCCCCCGGCAGCGGGATTTCCTGAACGGTCGCGAGCGCGCCGGCCATGCGTTTCCAGATGCCTTTCAGTTCCTCCGGCTGCCCAGCGAGAGGCTCCAACCCCTTGCCGATGGATGGCTTGGGAAGCTTGATCAGCGCCGCCTCCACCTTGCTGGAAAGGGCGATGTAGAGCGATTTTTCCACGGGAACGATGGCGGAGATGATTTTCGAGGCCCTCAGTTCCCCCACCTCGCTGAACACATGCCCAAGCGGTACGGCGCGATACGCGCTCATCTCCACATCATCTGCGTCCGATACCTCTGCGCCCACCCACAGATCGTCATTGTGGCGGAAGTGGAAGCGCCCCTCGCGATCGAACGCGGGCACGATGACCGGGTCCAGCGAGAGCTTCACCTCGGCAGGCTCCTTTTCCCCGGGGCGGAGTGCCTTGAAGGAATCGACCGAATCGTTCTCACCCAGCCGCCCCGAAATGAAGAGCGTGTCGGAAACCGGATTGTAGGCGAGGTCCTCGATGGAATCGCCCTCGATGGTCGTGCGTTTCTCCAATTTGCCGTCTGCATTCCACAGCCAAACTGACTTGCGTGTTGCAATCCAATACGCTCCTTTTGGGCCCCCAGTAATGGCCTGCAACTCCTCCCCTGCCCCCAGTTCCTTTTCCAGATCGACCACTGTCGCTTTGCCGTCCGTCGTGGAAATCGACCACAGTTTTGCACCGCTGCGGGGACACGCGTGGACGGTTTTGCCATCCGGTGTAAAAACAGCGTCGGCTCCGCATGCGGAGGTTGCCAGAGCCGCGCAAAGCACGATGAGAGCCGATTTCATTTGCGGGAGGAAATACGCCAAACCGGGGCGCGTCAATCGGCCACCCTCGCAGCAATTCGCTATCGTCCGGTGTTTTCCAACGCAGCCGCATAACGTGCGAAAATTAATTCTTCACCTTTCCACCCCTAGCGTGACCAAAATTTGCTTTGGCATTCGCAGCTTTCGTATTCATTTCGCAATGAGATGCCCAACCTACATTTGGAGTCTCCGCCACCAATGATGCATTCGGCGGAGACAGTTTTGGACCTGATTGAAGGGGCGCTGGTTACAGCGACCCCAGAGGGGTCGATCCTGCGTTGGAACCGCGCGGCGGAGCAAATGTTTGGGTGGTCGCGGCGTGAAATCTCAAAACTCTCCCTGATCCACCTGCAACCCAGCGGGACGATGGAGGGGCTGGCCCATGCCGCGCAGCGGATTTTCGAGGGAGGAGAGCGATGGGCCGGAGAGGTCTCTTTTGCCCGGAAGGATGGCACCCGTGGCATGTGCGAGGTGGTCGCAAGCAGGATGCCCGATGGCTGCGCCCTGATGACCGTGCAGGACACCACGGCAAAGCACCGCGACTTTGAGCGAATCGTGGACGAACGCCGGCTCATGCGGACGGTAATCGACGCCATCCCGGATTTCATTTTCTTGAAGGATCGCGAGGGCCGCTACCAGTTTCGCAATCGGAGCGAGCGGGATAGCTGGGGGTACAAGGACGAGCTGTTCATAGGACGCACCTCCCTGGAGACGCCAATCGCCCCCGAAATCGCCGCGCGCTACTACGCGGACGACATGAGCGTGATTCACACGGGCAAACCCGTGGTGAACCGCCAGGAGCCTTTCACCCTGGCCGATGGACGCACCGGGTGGTTCCTTACCAGCAAGTATCCCACCCGGGACCTCGATGGGCGCATCAGCGGACTCGTGGGCATCGCCCGCGACATCACTGCGTTTATCAAGACCACGGAGGAACTCGCCGCCGTGCGGGCGCGGCTCGGCGCGCACTTCGAGCACCTGCTGCTCGCGACGCTGGAGCTGGACGCAAATTTCCGCGTCATCCGCTGGGCGGGACGCGCTGAGGCACTCTTTGGCTGGTCCGAAAAGGAGGCGGTGGGGCGTTCCATCCACGAGTTCAACATCGTGCATCCCGATGACGCGGACGAGGTATGGGAGAGCCTTCAAAATCTCTCGACAAGCGAAGGCAAAAGCTGCGTGCGCGAAAACCGGAATACCGATCGCCATGGCCGCCTGCGCCACTGCCTGTGGTACAACTCCGTGGTGCTCGGGCCGGATGGCCGCGTGATCTCCTACCTTTGCCTCGCCCAGGAAGTCACCACCCAGGTCGAGACGATCGAGAAGCTCAAGTCTTCCGAGCGACTTCTGCAAACGCTCATCGACGCGACGAATACCGGCTACGCGCTCCTCGACGCACGGGGGCGAATCCTCGGCGTGAATGGGAAGTACGCCATAGCGTTTGGATTGAACCGGCCGGAGGAATTTGCGGAGCGGTTGTTCTCCGATTTCATCGTGCCACAGGAGCACGAGCGTTTCGTGCTCGAAATGAGCCGCCTGCTGGAAACGGGGCAGATGTTCAACCTGGAAATGGGAATCCGGGGCACGAACAACGTGATGACGTATTTCGAGCTGAACGCGAAGGTGGAGCACACGGATTCCGGTCCACGAGTGCATTTGTTTTACCGTGACATCAGCGCACGGCGGCAATCGATGTCCGAGCATCAGGCCCTTGAGCGAAAATTGCTGGAGACGCAGAAACTGGAGAGCCTCGGGGTGCTCGCCGGCGGCATTGCGCATGATTTCAACAACCTGCTCACGGGCATCTTGGGAAATGCCAGCCTCGCGGCGAACGTCGTGGGCACGAATTCACCAGTGCACTCCTACCTCGATCAGGTGGAAAAGGCATCGCTGCGCGCGGCAGAGCTTTGCAAGCAGATGCTCGCCTACTCGGGGAAAGGCCGTTTTGTGGTGGCGCCGGTAAATCTTAATACGCTCGTAAACGAAACGACCAATCTGCTGCGGGTTTCCATCAGCAAGCGTGCATCCATTCAATACCGGCTCACCCCTGGTCTTCCGGCCGTCAATGTGGACGCCACCCAGCTCCGGCAGGTGATCATGAATCTGGTGATCAATGCGAGCGAGGCGCTGGGAAGCGGGGACGGCGAGATCACAGTATCGACAGGCAGCAAGCGGATGAGTGCCGCGGAACTCGCGGAGGCGCACGCTACGACGGATGGCGTCCCGGGAGAGTATGTGTGGTGTGACATCGCGGATACCGGGTGCGGCATGAATCCCGAGGTGGTCGCACGTATTTTCGACCCCTTCTTCACCACGAAATTCACCGGACGCGGCCTGGGACTGGCCGCAGTGCTCGGAATTGTAAGAAGCCACCGGGGCGCGCTTCAAGTCTTCAGCAAGCCAAACGAGGGGACCGTTTTCCGCGTGCTGCTGCCGTCGGCAAACCGGCCCGCACGCGACATCAGCCCGCCGCCCTCCACCGTCACAGGCTGGCGGGGCAAGGGGACTGTGCTGCTCGTGGACGACGAGGAAACGGTGCGCATCACCACCGGACGCATGCTGGAGGGTATTGGCTTTACGGTGATCACCGCCGGCGACGGACGCGAAGCGGTGGAGAAATTCGCTGCCCACCCGAATGTGCGATTCGTGCTGCTCGATCTCTCAATGCCGCGCCTCGATGGCATGGAGGCCTTTCGCGAGATTCGGAAAATCAACCCCGAGGCCCGTGTGCTTTTGATGAGTGGCTTCACCAAAATCGAGGTGATGAAGAGGCACCGCATGGAAGGACTTTCCGGCTTCATCCAAAAGCCGTTCACCATGCGGCAACTCACGGAGAAGGCGAAGGCGACGGTGAGTTGATCTAGTGCTCATCCGCTTCCTGCCAAAAGGTGCTGCAATGCTCTCAGGAAAGGATATCAGAATCGATAGGCATGGGTGATTTTCACGTATTGGGGACCATTCAGCACACCGTGCTTGGCAGGTTCGAGGAAGACTGCCAGCCTCCGTGCGCATGAAATTCCTCTCCGTCATCGCTCTAGCAACTACTACCACCTCACTATTCGCAATGGATCTCGAATTCTACATCGGCACCTACACCAAACCCGGCGGCAGCCAGGGCATCTATCGTGCAACGCTTGATTCGGAGACCGGGGCGGTGACCATGAAAGGGCTCGTCGCGGAGGCCAAGAACCCCACTTTTCTTGCCCAGCATCCCAGCGGCAAATTTCTCTACTCCGCCGTGGAAATGAACGAGGGGGGAGTGTCCGCGTTTGCGATTGAAAAGGACGGCAGCCTTCGCCCCCTGAACTCCCAGGCAACCAAGGGACGCGGCAATTGCCACGTGTGGGTGGACGCCGCCGGGAAAAATCTTTTGGCGGCCAACTACGGCAACGGCAGCATCGCGTGCGTACCCATCAAGGAAGATGGATCCCTCGCCGAGCCCAGCGCTGCCGTGCAACACGTGGGCAGCGGGCCAAACGCCGGCCGCCAGAAGGAGCCGCACGCGCACGCCATCTACGACAATGGTGGCTTTGTGTATGCCTGCGACCTCGGCACGGATGACGTGTTCATCTATAAATTTGACGCGGCCAAAGGCACCCTGGTTCCTAATGATCCGCCCAGCGGCAAGGTGCCCCCGGGCAGCGGGCCGCGCCATCTCGCATTTCGCCCGACGGGTGGATTTGCCTACGTGTGCAACGAGATGACGAGCACCACCACAGCCTTCGCGCACGACGCCGCCAAGGGAACGCTGACCCCCATCCAAACGCTTACCACCCTGCCCGAAGGCTATGCGGATGCCGCGAAGAACTCGACAGCGGAAATCTTCTGCCACCCGAACGGCAAATTTGTCTATGTGTCCAATCGTGGCCACGACAGCTTCGCCGTCTATTCGATCGGCGCGGATGGCAAACTCACCACCGTGGAACATGCGCCCGCGCATGTGAAAGCACCTCGCGGCTTCAACTTCTCACCCGATGGCAAGTGGCTCGTGGCCGGTGGCCAGAACAGCGACAACCTCGCCATTCACAAGGTGGACGCCGCCACGGGCAAATTGACCTTTGTCAGCGAGGTAAAGGGTATCGCGGCTCCCGTGAGCATCGAGTTCCGCAAGCCCTAAGGCATTTCGCGTCCAGTGGACGCCCAAAAACATCATCGTGACTATCAGGAAAGCGCCAGCCCTCTGGCGCTTTCCTCGCATTCAGGGATCACTCACGAGGTGCGTCCATCCGCCTCAGATGGCCGTGGAGCGTGGCCGTGCGAGAAGGTCGTCCATTGCGTTAATGACCGTCAGCGCGGGAATGGTCGCGGTGGGGGCGTTGCCCATTTTGGGCATGAAATGGTGCAGCGGCGCATCGGGCTGAATGGCGCTGATTACCACGGCACGCTCATGGCGCGGCCTCCAGTGGAAGGGATTGGTGGGCCCATAGAGGGCGATCTGCGGCTGGCGGCATGCGGCGGCGAGATGCACCACAGCGGTATCGCAGCTCACGATGAGGCGCGCTTTCTCGACGAGTGCGGCGAGGATCAGCAGATCCGGGGGATGGATGATTTTCACGCCATCCGCCGCAACCGCTGAGGCACTGGCCACTCCGTGCTCAATCGAGGACACATGAGACCGTTCGTAGGAATCCGGACCACACGAGATGACCACGTGCAGTCCCAGTTTTCGCAGGTGAAGGATAACCTCCACCCAGCGTTCAGCCGGCCAGTATTTCTCGGCGCGGGCGGTGCCAGGATGGATGAGGACATAACTGCCGGGAATGCCGGCGCTGGCGACAATCGTGGACGCCTGCTCGCGCGCAGCGCGCGGCAAATCGAGAGAGGGCTGGCCATCACCCCACTCAACGCCGAGCGGATGCATCAGGTCGAGGTAATGATCGCATGTGTGCGCGAGACGCACGGGGGAATCCACAAACGTGTGGTAGGCGAGCCGGCGAAGGAGACGCTTGCGCACCCACTGGAAGGTGATGCGGCGCGGACAGCGCGTAAACCAGCCCATGAGGGCACTGCGATCGCTGCCGGTGAAATCCAGGCACACGTCCCATCCCCGTTTCGCGAGCCGCCTCCATAGCGGCCGGTTGTCGTCCTTGCGCGAGTAGACGAGCCCTTCCGAAACCCCCGGGATGGCAGGGAGCAGGGAGGCGCATCCCCCTTCCACCATGAGCGTCACCTTTGCCCCGCTGGCGTGCAACGCGGAGACGACCGGCGTGGTCAGCACCAGATCGCCAATGCGCTTCAGTTGCAACACGAGGACGTTCATTGAGATTTAGGAGCATCCACCATCCGGCGCGGATCATCCAATATCCAATTCGTCAAATTTCGCGGTGCATTACCGGGCCGCAGTCACACCCGCGCGACTGTAGGCGGTGAGGAGATGCTTGCGAAAATGTGCCCACGTAAACTCCGCGCATGCGCGGTCCCGTGCCGCCGCGCCATACCGCAGGCATAGCGCACGATCTCCGTGGAGCCGCTCGATGGCAGCCGCTAGCGCATCGGGATCGTTTGGCGGAATGATAATTCCATTCACCCCATCCTGCACCACGTCGCCCGACTCGCGAGTGGCAATCTGTGGGAGGCCGCAGGCTGCAGCTTCATAGGTGCATTTCGCGCTCCCCTCGCACTCGCTGGGAAGGATGTGGACCGCAGACGCACGGTACTCTGCCGCAACGTCCTTCACAAAACCGCGAACAATCACGTCCGGGCCTGCGCATTCACGGAGGACGGGCTCGATTTCCGGATGCACCGAGCCGACCAAAACCAGCTCAGCATTCTTCAAGGCAAGGCGTCGCCATACGCGCAGCAAATGGTGCACGCCCTTGCGCTCGATGAGCGCGCCGACGAATACCGCACGGAATTTATCGGGCGGGCCGGGTGCCGGGGTGAAGCGCTCCACATCCACCCCTCGCTGGTGCCGGAAAAGCTTTTCCCTCGGCACGCCCGCGGCGAGGAACGTTTCCTCCGCTTTTTCGCTGAGCACGAGGATGGTATCGGCAAGCGCATACTCCTCCAGCATCTGCTGGCGCGACACGAGCAGCCCTTGCTTCCAGCCCTTCCATCCACGCAGCGCAGCGGCCTCTCGCTCGCTTTTGGTGAAGCGATCCGGCTTCACCCGCCCCTTGTTGCGATGCCAGGTGGGAATCTCGATGAGCGATGGAATGCCGCGCTCCTTTGCCACTCGCAGCGAACGGACACTCTCCCCGCTCCAGCCATGAAAAACGGCCCAGTCTCCTCGCGCCAGCCGCCGGGATGCCGCACGATCCAGCGCGTGTTTCTTTGCGCCGTAGTAGTGCTCGCTGCCCAGCCCGCTCAGCAGTCGCACGGGATGCCAGCGCAGGGTGGAAATGCGCGAATCTGGGAGTTCGCTGCGATTATCAAACGCGAGCGCATGCCAATCCAACCCGGCGGCCTCCAGCCCACGCAGCGATTCCAAGGCGACGGCATCGAGGCCGGAGCCACCAATGCGGGCGCTGGTCGCGTAGAGAATGGAAGAAGCGGAAGCCAAGCAGGAGAACCATTCAACATTCGCCGCAGAAGATTCAACCCACAACATTCAGTGGCACGCTCCCATGCCTTGCCCGTGGTTTCGAAGCCCCCCTCCACGGGTGCTTTACTATTCTGGGCGAAGATGCACAAAGTTTATCCCTCACCACATAGACATGGCCGTATCTCCACAATCCCGCGCAGAGGCACTCATTGAGGCCCTGCCCTATATCCAAAAATTTCGCGGGCAGCTTTTCGTAATCAAGTATGGCGGCAGCGCGATGGAGGATGACGACATCGTGGATCGCCTCCTGCGGGACATCGTGTTCCTGGAGGCAGTCGGCATCAATCCTGTGGTGATTCACGGCGGAGGGAAGGCCATCTCTCAGCGCATGCGCGACGCGGGACAAAAACCGCGCTTTGTGAATGGGCTGCGGGTGACGGATGCGGAGGCGATTGCGATCGTTGAAGACGTGCTGGACAACCAAATCAACCCAGCCATCGCAAACCGTATCACCGGCTTTGGCGGCTGCGCGGTGGGCATCCACGGCAAGCGCGTACTCGTGGGAAGAAAGCTGGTCCCACAGATCGAAAATAGTGAAGCGGTGGATCTCGGCTTCGTCGGTGAGGTGATCGATGTTCACATGGATGAAATCGAGCAGGCTGTGGCGCGGGAAATCGTGCCTGTGCTGAGCCCGCTTGCGCGGGACGAGAACGGCGTGGTCTACAACATCAATGCCGACATCGCCGCGGGCAGCATTGCAGGGCGCCTCAAGGCCGCGAAGATGATCTACGTGAGCGACGTGCCCGGACTCATGCGCAACCCCACTGATAAAAGCTCACTGATCCCCAGCGTGACGCGCACTCAAATCGAGAAGCTGGTCGCGGATGAGATCATCACCGGAGGAATGATTCCGAAGGTGGAAAGCGCCAGCCATGCGCTGCAGGCCGGTGTGCAAAAGGTCCACTTCATCGACGGCCGCACCCCTCATGCATTGCTCGTGGAGGTCTTCAGCAACGCGGGTATTGGGACTGAGATTTTGCCGTAAAAGTTTGAACTTCGGGGAGGGTTTTGGCACCTCCATTCATCGCCCTTCAATGAGTCCCGTCCGGCGCAGCAGTTCAGCTTCGCCTACCTTTTGACCATTCATCATTAGCTCGTGCCGACGGCGAAGCTCCGCACCCCACTCGGCCAGATCCTCTTCGGCTACGTTCCAGCGTGCCATCGCAGCCTCGCGACTGATGCCTCCACCATTTTTGATTTCCTGATGGCGGCGCTCGAGTTGAGCCATCCAATCCAAATCAAAATCCGCCCGCGTTTTAAGCATATCCCGCAGCAATTGACGGCGGTCTTCGTTGCTGAGTTTGTCTACTTGCTCTTTGACTTCGGCCAAGCCCATTGAGGTGAGCGAGAATTCTGGACCACCGAATAAGGAAACAAGACAGAATGAAACTCGTGACCAGAAAGCGATACACAGCAGAGTTCAAGGCCCAGGCG
>JAYUWZ010001272.1:0-5060 GCA_043753265.1 Verrucomicrobiaceae bacterium | reverse complement strand
AAAACCTACGCGATGCCTGAGCCAGCGGGAGGCGCGCGCAAGATCGAGACGCAGGTCCTGCACTTTGACGGTATCCAGTGGGGCGCGTATTCCTATCGCTGGAATGCTGCGCAGACGGATGCGGAACTTGTGGGGCCGAAAGGCGCGGATGCCACCATAGAGATCGGTGGCAGGCAGCAGCCGTGGCGTTTCTTCAGCCGCAGCGAGTGCCTGCGCTGCCACACCATGTGGACGAATTTCGCACCTGGATTTTCCCCTGCGGGTCTCGAACGAGAGAAACAACTCGCCGAATTTGTGGCGCTGGGCATTGCGCCTCAGACGAAGCAGACGCCGCGTGAACTCGGAAATCTGCCGATGCCCGGCGCTGCCGCGCAGACGGCAATCCCGGAGGAACTCAACGCCAGGGCGCGTGGTTATCTCGATGCGAATTGCGGATCGTGTCACCGCTTCGGTGGCGGCGGAAGCGTGCGCATCCTGCTCGATGGAAGCGTGAAGCTGGCCGACACCCGGACGATCAATGAGCCCCCTTTGCAGGGTGACCTAGGGCTGCCCGAGGCAAAGCTCATTGCACCGGGCGATCCTGCGCGCAGCGTGATCCTGCAGCGCATGGCCACGGGTGGACGCGGCCACATGCCCTATCTCGGCGCGCGCTCCGTCCACGATGAAGGCCTCGTGCTCATTCGCGATTGGATTGCTGCGATGCCATCGGCGGAGGTGTCTGAGGCGATCCGCAAGCAGCGCGATCTCGAGCGCACCTACGTCAATCTCGTGCGGGATACGCACAATCTACAGCTACCCGCGGTCGACAATCGCACCCGCGAGCACATTGATTTCCTCTTCTCCACCGGAAGTGGGGCGCTGGAACTGGCGCTCGCTCTTGCTGACGGAACGATTGTACCTGGTGTGGTGCGCGATTGGGTCATTGAGAAGGGCGCTGCGCTGCCCGACCCTATGCGCCGTGATTTGTTCGAGCGCCACCTGCCCGCGGAGAAGCGCCGCAAGGTGCTCGGCGCCACGTTTGATCGCGCGGCGCTCGTGGAGATGAAGGGCGATGCCACACGCGGGCGCACGCAGTTTCTGGCAGTGTGCGCCGCGTGCCACAAACATGGAAACGAGGGACGCGACTTCGGCCCAGACCTTTCGCAGGTCAGCGCAAAGTATGCAGGGTCCTCTCTGCTGGAGCAAATCGTAGAACCCGCCAAAATCATCGATCCCGCCTGGCAGCTTGCGTTAATCGAAATGAAAGACGGCGCCATGCACAGCGGCTTTATCACGGAGCGGAATGCGGAAACGGTGTCGCTGCGAACGGCTGACGGTAATACGCTGAAGCTCGAAGCCGGGAAGATCGCCAAAACAACGATGCAGCGCGTGAGCGTGATGCCGGAAGGCCTGCTCGCAAGCCTCACGGCGCAAGAGGCGGCAGACCTTCTGGCATACCTCTTGGCGAGGTGAATGTAGCGCGGACTTCCAGTCCGCCGGTGGGCTGCTCTGTGGAGGGATGTAGTGGAAACCTGCCAAGCAGGCCCTCCCATGCGGACAGGATGTCCGCGTTACATTGCTGCTACAGCGAAGGCCCGCGATAGCCCGCCGGGTCCAGCTCCATCGCCGCGTAACCAGCGGCGAGAATGCCTCGTTCGATTTCCTTGAGCACCGCTTGCGCATGCTCTGTTTCATCCGGCGCGATTTGCACTCGCGCCTTCGGCATTTCACCAGCCGTGACCAGATGCCGCACTCGGAAAACCCGGAAGCCCAGCGTGCGCAGGTGTTCCTCTCCGCGCTCCACCATGGCGAGTGCCGCAGGAGTTACCGGAGTGCCCCACGGGATGCGGGAGCTGAGACACGGCTGTGCCGGAGCCTCTGCAGTGGGGAGATTGAGTGCGCGGGAAAGCTCGCGGATTTCCGCCTTCGTAAGACCGGCGTCGCGGAGCGGGGCAATGATGCGAAACTCCGTGGCAGCCACGCGGCCCGGGCGCTCGTGGTGCATGTCGTCCGCGTTTTCGCCATAGGCGATGGCCTTGTATCCGCGCGAGTGAGCGAGGGTGTCGAGTCGTTGGAAAAGCTCGGCCTTGCAGAAGTAACAGCGGTTCGGCGGATTCGCTGCATAGTCTGGGTTGTCGAGTTCCAGCGTCTTCACAACCTCCACCTGCGCGCCAAAGGCACTGGCGGTCTCGAGCGCCTCGGCGAGCGCAGCGCGCGGCAGGCTCGGGCTGTCGGCTATGACGCCCAGTGCGTTCTCCCCGAGAACACTCCGGGCCTCCGCGAGGAGCAGGGTGCTGTCCACGCCTCCGCTATACGCAATCACGAGCGGCGCGTGCTTCGCGAGCAGTTCGCGGAGCAGGGTGCGCTTGGCTTCGAGTGCGGGAGGGATCATTTCTTTTTGGGCACCACGGGTGCCGCGGGTGCTTTAAGGCGGAAGCCCTCAGCCATTGCACCCCGGCCCTGCGCGTACTCAGCCAGGCCGCTGCCGCGCTTCCATACAATGGTGCCGAAGTGGCCGGAGCCATCGTGCCAGGATTTGCGGGAAGTGGTATCTCCCTTCACGGTGATTTCCGTCGTCCATGGGCCTTCCGTATATTTGATGGTGCCTTTGGTGAGCCCCCAGACGTCGCTCTTTTCGAAGGCTGGCTGCTTTTTCATCGCAGAGATCGCCGCCACGTCTTTCGCCATATCCTCGCCATTGAGGCGGAGGATTTGGCCATCGGTGGCGAGAAACCACAGCGACTCCGCCTCTCGCTTGGAAGGCGGCGCGGGTTTTACGGCAATCTCGTAAATCGCGCCCCAGTCCATCACCGCAGCACGGCGCGTGGTCACGGTTGCCGCGTAGGGCGCGGCCTCTTTGCCGGCGGGAATCTCCACCTCGTCGCCCCACTCCGTGCCCGTGAACTTGCGTTCGACGGGTTTTTCGTCGGGCAGCGACAGATACGGGTTAGCCGCGATGGCGGCGCTGGCAAATGCGAGAAGAGCAGCGGCGATTTTCACAGCAGGTTGCGGCGGAAGATTTCCTCTATGGGAAGCTGGAGCCCCACGTAAAATTCCCCGAACTCAGCGTATTGCACGCTGACCTCGTCGAAGCGCATTTCGTACACGATGCCCTTGAGGTCCATCGGATCGTGCGCGAGCAGGGTCACACCCCATTCCCAGTCATCGAGGCCGGTGCTGCCCGAGATGAGCTGGAGGATTTTTCCGCTCCATTTGCGGCCGACCTTTGCGTGGCCGAGCATGAGGGTCTTTCGCTGTTCGTGCGTGAGCGCGTACCAGTTTTGTCCAGGAGCGCCGCGGCGCTTGGCCATGGGATAAAAGCACATTGCCTCCCATTGCGGGAGAACGGGATAAAGCCGGTGCTTGGCGTAGGCATCCATGCGCGTGCGCCACTCGGCCAGCGCCTTGTCGTAATCGGGCGTGCCCTCAGCCAGGCCTTTGCCTTTAAGTTCGGCGACATACTCCGGCTCGGTGGTGGTGTATTCGCTGCGCTCCGTCATGGAGTAAAAACTGTAGGCGGGCGCAAGCACATCCGGCCCGAGCGACATGGTGAGTTTCTTCTCCAGTGCATTGGCGACCTGGAGGTCGGCGCAGAGCAGCATGAAGCCCACGTCGGCCTTCGGCGTGACCATCGAGAAGGTGAGAATCTGGCAGCCCTCCGTGGTGCGAATCTCCTCGATGAGATCGCTGAGGTTCGTGCGTGCGCGGAGCTGATCCTCAGTATCGAGAATGGACCATTGGCCGTGCTCGACCTTGTAAAAAAGATGGATTACGTGCCAGCCCTCGGCGGAAACCAGTTTGGGAATTTCAGTCATGTGTGTGGAAAGCGTGAGTCGGGTATTTAAGCGTTATGCGAGTGCGCCTGCCATTCGTTTCTTGGCGAAATATTGTTCAAAAGCAGATGAGTCATACTATGGAGAGGCTCTCCAAAAGTTACGCCAGTTCTTGGAGTGCGGCAGCCCTCTGCCGCTTTGGATGCAGGTGCGGGTTCGGGCGGCATGGTAGGAGGTACCACTTCGCAAACCACTCCGCCTCCTCCTTCGCCCAGCCGCCAAAGCGCCAGAGGCAGGCGCACTCCATGAACTGGCGTAATATTCCGCATCCCACTTACTCCCACGCCTCTCAACTCTTGCTCAGCACCCCATCAAGGTTCAGCAGCACATTGGCCACAACGGTCCACGCAGCCAAATCCGCAGCGTCCGCCCCAGCAGGGAGGGGGAGTTCTGCACCAGTGGCGAGCTTCACAGCTTCCTTCTCCTGCTTGCGATAGCCTGCAAGTTCCGTGTCGTAAAGTTCGCGAAGGGTTGCGACCTGCGCATCGGTGGCCGGGCGAGCCAGCACCAGTTGCAGCGCCCAGCGGATGCGTGCATTCGCATCGCCATTCACGGCGGCGATGCGGCGGGCGAGCGATTGCGCACATTCCACAAAAACGGGATCGTTGAGCGTCACGAAAGCCTGCAGTGGCGTGTTCGTGGGCACTCGGCGGATGGTGCAGGTTTCGCGGCTCGGCGCGTCAAAGGTGACCATCGTGGGATTGGGCGCGATGCGCCGCCAGAAGGTGTAGATGCCACGGCGTCGGCGGTCATCTCCCTTGCTGGTAGGGTAGCTGTTTTGCCCGCCGTTAAATGCCACACTCCAGAGTCCATCGGGCTGCGGCGGGTACACGCTGGGTCCGCCAATCTTCCGCGCAAGCAGGCCGGAAAGTGCGAGCGCCTGGTCGCGGATTGCCTCCGCCTCCAGCCGTCGACGCGGGTAGTGCGAGAGCCATTGGTTCCGGCCATCCTTCGCACGGGCGGCCTCGGTGGCCACGGAGGATTGCCGGTACGTTTGCGAGGTGACGATGAGCTTGATGAGCCCCTTCATGTCCCAGCCGAGGCCACCGCTGGCTTTCGGGGTCTGGAACGTCACGGCGAGCCAGTCGAGCAACTCTGGGTGGGTGGGATACTGGCCCTGCGTGCCAAAGTCCTCCTCCACCTCGGTGATACCCGTGCCGAAGATCTGCGCCCAAAAACGGTTCACAGCGACACGCGCGGTAAGCGGGTTTTCCGGCGAGAGAATCCAGCGTGCCAGCGCGAGGCGAT
>JAYUWZ010001271.1:0-2303 GCA_043753265.1 Verrucomicrobiaceae bacterium | reverse complement strand
GTCGAGATTCGGGCGTGTTTGCACGATGCCCGCAAGGTACTCGATCGTCGCCGGGTCATGCGGATCCTTCTGCCGCGCGGTCTTGGAGAGCAGTTCGTGGTTGTCCACGAGGAAGAGCAGCATCCTGCGCTCCTCGCGCTTCAATTGCAGGCGGCGCCATACGCGCTCGGCGTTCAGCGTGCTTTGCATGGCGTGCACGCGCTTGTTCTCGGCCTTGCCGGTGTCGTGCAGCAGCACGGAAAGGTAGAGGACAAATGGATCCTCCATCTTGTGGAAAAGCTCGCTGTGCAGGGCAAATCGCTTGTCCTCGGCATCCAGCAGGCTGTCCAGTTTTTCGATGCACACCAGCGTGTGCTCGTCCACTGTGTAGCGATGGTAAAACTCGTGCTGCACGAGCGCCGTGAGCCTGCCAAATTCCGGCATCCAGCGGCCCAGAAAATCCACCCGGTGCATGGCGCGCAGCACGCTGCCCACCTGCCCCTTTTGACGCAGGATCTCGAAGAACACCTCCCGGTTTCCTTTCGCGTAGCGAAAGGTGTTGTCCACATACTTCAGCCGCCGGCGTACGAGCTGCCGCAGGTCGGGTGAGATGGCCAGGCCGCGCTGCTGGGCGTGGCGGAAGAGGCGCATCATGCGCTGGCGGTCCTCCTTGAAAATCTGCCGGTCGCTGTAGTGGATGCGGTTGCCAGTGGCGATGAACCCATCGAACTCCTCGCGCCGCGTCTTCGGGGCCACGCGCAGCAACCGCTTGAAAATCCCCACCGGCACAGGGGGCTCCACGATGGGCAGCGTCATGCGCTCGCTGAGCAGCTCAGAGAGCTCGTAAATCGTCCGCGCGTGATTGTAATAATCTCGCATCAGCGCCTCCGTGCGCCGCAGCACATCGGGGTGCTTTTCCTTGTAGCCCATACGGTCCGCCAGCTCGAGCTGCTGACCCACGAAAATTTTGTCCGTGTGCAGCCCCGTCATGTAGTGGAGCTGGCTGCGCATGCGGAAAATGAATTCGTACGCACGGTCGAGCTCCCGCTTTTCCGAGTCGTTCAGGTACTTCTCCTTCACCAGTTCCTCCGTGGTGCGGATGCCGTGCTTGAAGTAAGCCATCCACAGCAAATTCTGGTAGTCGCGCAGGCCACCACAGCCGTTCTTCACGTTCGGCTCCTGCATGTACACCGTGCGGCCATGCTGGTCGTGGCGCTCCGCCTGGTTTTCCACGCGCGCTTTCAGGTACGAGGCCTCGTGCCCGGTCACGCATTCCTTGGCAAACCGCGTCTGGAATTTCTTGAAAAGCTCCTCATTCCCCCACACCAGCCGCGCCTCCAGCATGGCCGTGCGCGATTTCATCTCCGAGTTTGCCTCGCGCATGGTCTCGCTGATGCTGCGCGTGGAATGGCTGGGGTCGAAATTGCACGAGAGCACGAGGTTGTAGACCTCGGAGACGATCTGCTCGAATCCCGCGGGCAGCCGCACCCCGCCCCCGTGAATCCAGGTGATGTCGATATCGCTGCGTGGGTTTAGCTCGGAGCGCCCATAGCCGCCGAGCGCCACGAGCATCATCACCGGGGGCTTCGCCAACTGTGCGGCGGCCTCGTCCATGAGATGCACCAGAAAGTCGTCCAGCACCTCGGCGCGGACGCGACCCCCGGTCAGTGCCGAGCGTCCGTTCGATTCCTGCATCTCCAGCCACCGGTTCTCGGTATTGATGGCCACCTGGTACGCAGCCGCGCGATCCGAAAAGTTGAAGCGATTTTCTGCCTTCAACCGCTTGGCTATATTGAGAAGTGTCCTTGCAAAACGGCGCATGTACTCGGGCGTGGAGCCCGCGCAGAGAAGCGGGACTGTTGGAAAATGCAAGCTGCGGGGTGTTTTTGGGCTCGTGAAATGTGAGACGTGAGACGTGAAACGACAGGCTTCGGGGGGGGTTTGCGCATTTGGACGCGAAAACTCGTGGCGCGTAACTGGCTGGAGGTATTGAGATTGAGAAGGTGCGGAGGGGGTTTCTGCAGTTGTTGCGCTTTTTGCGGGTGCGGGTTGGATTCGGAGATTATCGGCGATAACGGCGATGGGGTGGAAGGCTTCGGGGCACAGGAGTTGGGTGTCAGGGTGTGGGGTGATTATCGGCGATGGGGTGTCGCCGATAATCATGGAGTGGAAGCGGCAGGGAGTGTGTGGGTTGCCATTCTTTGCAAACCATAAAGTCTGCCCGCCCAATCCCAGCCGGTCCATTGTGACGTTCCGATGCCGCCGATGTAAAATGCGCCATCGGGTCCCGTGATAATACGATGTGCAGCCGCTTCCAGCCCGCC
>JAYUWZ010001270.1:0-2304 GCA_043753265.1 Verrucomicrobiaceae bacterium | reverse complement strand
AGGCCGCAAAGTTCAAAGCCTCCGCTGCCTGCGGTGTGCCAAGCTTGTCCAGCGCCCGCAGCGCTGCGACACGCACCTCCGCTTGCGCGCCATCGTTGGTCACAAGTTTGAGCAGGGTGGGGGAGACCTCCTTCACACCGCAGTTTCCCGCAACCGTCGCGAGTAGCGCTCGCAGTTTCGGCCCAGCCTTCGCGAGACCCGCTTCGAGACTCGCCACACCCTTCTCGCTGAATGGCTGCTTGGGCCGATCCTTGGCCACTCCCCGATAGAGCCCCGTGATCGCGTCGATCCCTGTGTCCTCATTCCAACGCGAAAGCGCCTCCGCAGCGAGAAGGCTCGCCAGCGCTTCCACTCCATCCGACGATTGCGCTGCGAGCGACACGAGCCGATCCGCGCATTCGCTGGTGCCAAGCCGGTAGTTCGCATTCACCACCCGCCGCGCGAGCGCTTCATATTCCCCGCTGGTCTTTGCGGGCGGCATAAATTTGGCGCTACTCGCAAAGGCAGCAAGAATCGGCATCGACGCATCAATAGGCTCATCGTGGATCGCTCGCGCGGCTTCCAATTGATAGCGCAGTTCTGACTGGTCGAGGTATTGGGAAATTCGCGAATCACCACTGAGTCTTAGCGCTTCAATCCAGACCAGATTTTGATCCGTTTTACTCGCATCGGGCCATAGATTTTGTGGCAATTCTGACGGACGAGTGCCGGAGCCTGATGCTGAATCGTGGATTTCCTCACGCGATGCGCGGCTCAGTGCCTGTGCATACGCATGGCGCATGTGCGGGTCTATGGTGCCTTCGAGTTTGAGTGCATCTGTGACGAAGCTGAGACAGTGTGCATCGCCAACCTTCTGTAAGGCGATTAGGGCTGCATGATGAACGCGCGGATGTTTGCGTTCCTTTAAAAAGTTCGCGGCAAACGGTCGGGCCATTGGGTCGTTGTTATCCGCGAGGCTTCTCAAAATTTGCGCCGTAATCTCCGGCTCACCCTCCGAGAACATTCGCACCAACGCATCACCTTGCTTCAGTCGTGCTGCCCCCCAGATAGCGTGCAGTCGCTGAATGACCGGGTTTTCCTTCTTGGCTGACGCTAGCAGCGTCGCCGAGTCCTTCCGCCCCACCAATTCAAACTGCGCCGCCATCCGCACTCGCTGGTCCGCATGCCCGAGCAGCTTCCCCAATTCCTCCGCGCCACGCTTCGCCATACCCTCGGCCAGCAACCGTTTCGTCTCCGCAATCAACGCATCCTTTTCCAACTCCGGCGCGGAGATGCGAAAGATGCGGCCCTTGCCCGTCTTCTCCCAGCCCTGCACCCAGTCCAGCACCATCACGCCGCCGCCGGGCGGGAACTGCACATCGCTGGGGTAAAGGTTCCACAGAAGCTTGCCCGTCATCTCGCTCGCCAGGTTGTTTTGCAGCACTGGTGCATCGCCAGCCGTGTCTGCCATTTCGTAGCTCGCGCCCTTTTGTTTCAGCGCGAAATGCCGTACTCCGCCGGGAAAATCCGCCATGAAAAAGTGGCCTCGATACTTCTCCGGCAACCCCGTCCCTGGGTAAAAGCTAAACCCTGCCGGACCATGCCCCACAAATGCGATGGGCGGCAAAATCGCCACGTGCCGCTCGCCCGCATCGAGGTGCCACATCCCTTCGGTCATCCACGCCCCCTGCTTCGGCAGGAATTGCCACCCGATGCGCCAGCCGTAGTCCGCGCCCTCCACCACATGGATGATGCGCGTCTTATCTCCCCCGTCCGCATTATTGTCCGCGGTGAAAAGGTCGCCCAATTCGTTGAATGCCAGATGCTGCGGATTGCGCAGCCCCTTGGCAAAAAGCTCCAGACCCGTGCCGTCCGGCCAGCAGCGGTATACCGCGCCGCTATCCGGCACGGCAATCGTCTTGCCATCCCCGCCCACCACATGCGCGCCGCTATCCGCGATGGAAAAATACACGCGCCCATCCGGCCCCATGCGCAGCCCATGCATGTCGTGCCCGCTGTACACCACATGCACGCCAAACCCCGTGCTCAGCGACTTCTTCGTACCATCCGCCTTGATGAGCCAAAGGTCCGGCACGCAGGTCAGCAGTATGTCTCCCTCGGCGACACCGGGAATCCCGCGCGGCAGCGGAAGCACTCCGGCTGCCGTACCAGTTGCCACGCCTGCAAAGCCCTCGGCCACCACGCGCGCCTTGTCCGCCTTGCCGTCGCCATCGCTATCCTCCACGAGACGCACGCGCTCAGTCTCAAGGAGCAGGTCCCGGGTATCAAATTGCCCATCGCCATTCACGTCGGGCCGGCTCGTGG
>JAYUWZ010001269.1:0-2304 GCA_043753265.1 Verrucomicrobiaceae bacterium | reverse complement strand
TCCAGGCACACTTACGTTCTTCGCACGGGCGCGGGCCAGGAGGCCGCAGGCGGATTGCTCGCTCAGGCAAAATACTGCGGTGGGCGCGGGCGCGCGGGCGATGATTGCGTCAAGTGCGGCGGCACCGGACTCAAAACACAGATCCCCCTGAAAAATATTCTGCGCCTCGATGTGGATGCCGAGTTCCTGGGCGACGACGCCGATGGCGCGGTTCAACTCCGCCAGCCTTGGCTCGGGGCTCCCGAAAGGCCCGCCCACAATGGCGATACTTCTGTGCCCGTGTTTCTGCAGGTGGCCAAGCGCCAGCCGTGCGGCGCCCGCGTAGTCGGGGACGATACAGGTGGTACCGGCGATATGCACCTCGTGGCCAATGATCACAAAAGGATGTCCGCGCCGCTGTGCGATGCGGCAGAGCGAGGGGTTTGCCGCGCCGATACACAAAAACTTTGAGGCCGTTCCATTCAGGATGGGCCGTGGGAGATCCTCACTATCGGTCGCATACTGGCGGCCCTCGTCGTAATGGGTGATCGCGAGGCTGCCCGGAGCGCCGGCAGTCAGCGCGGCGCTTGCTATGCGGGCAACGAAGGGATGCGCCAGACTTGCCGAGGAGCGCGCAGGCAGCAGCAGGCATGTGTCGCCCTGCTCGGGATACATCCGCACCACCGCCCTCAAATCGTTCGGAACGTAGCCGAGTTCGCGGCAGACCTTGAAAACTTTCTCCCGCGTTTTGTCGCTGACGCGGATTCCGTAGTCCCGATCATTCAGCAGAGACGAAATGGCCCCTTGGGACACGCCAGCAGCCCTGGCTATGACAGCCATGGTGATCGGTTTGAGCGGGCCACCAGTATTCTTGTTGGCCCGCGGGTCGGGAATCGCCCCGCCCGGCGTTGAGGCGGCGGCCTCAGTGGGCAAATTCATGGTGGAGCAAAGCCACACGTGTGGCTGATAAACAAGGTGAAAGTCGGAAGCGGATAAGTTTGTACAGCTTTTGGAATAAGAAAGTTTTATGCCTGATAAAACCGTTAGCTCTCGGGGAGCAACTGTTTTGCCATGCGGTCAATCCCGTCTTTTGCGAAGTCGCTGGCAGGGTAAATCCGCTGCGCCCTGAGGTAATGCGCGAGGGAACTGCCAAACTGCTCCTTCTTTTCCAGGTTTTCGGCATCGCGAATGGACTTCACGAAATCGCTCGCCCGGGTGGTCATGTCCGCCCGCTGCTGGTTGATGACTGGGTCATCCGGGAATTCCTTCCATGCCCGTTCCAACACCTCCCATGCTCCCGCAGTATCGTTCATCCTTGCCCGGCCATTCGCCATCTGAACTGCGGTCTCAATAGTAGTCATGTCCTGGCTGATTTTCTTGAGCGTGGCTTTGCGCTCAGGATTCGTATCAAGACCGATGAATCCAATGAACCGCTCTTTCTCACCCCAGATTTGGCGGATGTTTTTCTGACGAATCAGGTCGTCAAATTCCATCAGTGTGCGTTGCGCCGTATCGCCCTGTTTGTAGATTTTCTCGGAAGCCTCTTTCAGTTCGGGGTTGTAGGGCCACACCTCCCCGGCATCGTTCATCGCCTTCTCCAGTTCCGCCTGGTTGTTATTGATGGCGGCCTGGCGCGCCTTCATCAGAAAGGCCCGGGCCTTCAAGCGCGACCCTTCAATCACCGCAGTGGGCTTGGAATCATCAAAGTCGAGAGCCACCTTTTTGAGGTCTTTCACCAGACCTTCAGCCCGGGCGAAATCCTTTACGTCGATGGCCGAGATCAACTGGAAGCTTTTTTGCGAGAACTCCAGGCACTGCCGCTTTTTGTCCCGCGACACCAGCCGCACCTCGGGCATGTACTCGCCGACCACAAACGCCTCCTGAAGCCGCATCGTCGCACCTTGCATCTCGTTTTTGGAGAGCAGGAAATCAAAGGCCAGCACCCCTTCGCGCACATCGCGCATCCCTTCATTGGCCAGCGAGTCGATGATGCTCACCGTGGGCGGCATGCCGGTGCTGCGAGTGATGGCCTCAGTCATGTCCTTACCAAGGTTGAGCTTGGTATCGCCATCAGTGAAAATCGCCCGGTAGAACCGCGTCGCCATGATCACATGCTGAAACCTGCGCTGGGCCAGGAACTGCACCATGAGTGTGTGGAATCCCACCTTGGCCTCGAGTTCCGAGAGTTCGCGCTTCACCTGGTTGGATTTGATCGCGATGAGGCGCTCCGCGTGCCGCCTTGTGTAACCTGCCGTCTGGTAGTCGGTGCTATTCGCGGGATTTACTGCTCCCCCGCCCTGTGGAGCAGCGCCGCCGCCTCCTCCA
>JAYUWZ010001268.1:0-5068 GCA_043753265.1 Verrucomicrobiaceae bacterium | reverse complement strand
TCGCCGCCGTGAGAAATGGATCGCTCATGGACGGGGAGTGAAAACAGAACGCAGTGCGGGAAGCGAGCGAATTGGCTGCGATTTCAGATCGCGCCTGTAGGCTGAGGTGGCGCGCAGGAGCCAGTGGGGAATGTGATCTAAGGTGGGTGCGACAAACCCATTTGAGGGTGGGTGCGGTGTGTGCCGCGATGCCAGAGGCGGGGCGCCTCTGGCTGCGGGCGGGGCGCCCGCGCTACCCAATACCTTCGCTCGCAACGTATGACTCCTTGAATGACCTTCATGTTTCCAACTCCAACGCACCCGCTTTAAATCACACGCAGCCAGCGGCTCGTCCCTACCTTGGGCTTGCGCCCGGCGGGTTATTCGTGCGCCATGGGCGGAATGTCTGGTTCCATTCGCATTCGCTGGCGGCCCGCTTTGATTATCGCTGTGGTGGGCGCGATTACTTTTGCCGTCATTTTGAATCTTGAGCGGTTCTTCCCGACGATTTGGCCCTACCAGCAATCGCGAAACCTGGCGCTGATCAGCACCGTGCTCGTCTCGCTGGTGCTGCTTCTCGTGTGGTGGCTGATCTTCTCGCGGGCTGCAATGCGGCTCCGGCTTCTCGGGCTCTGCGTGCTCGCAGTCCCGGCTGTGCTGTACCGGCATGTCGGCATGACCGGGGATTTCCTCCCGATTTTCGAGCCGCGCTTTTGGGGGAAGAAGAATTTCTCGAAAGTGGAGAATCCGCTCACCGACGCGGACAAAACGCGCCCGGATTTTCACCAGTTCCTCGGCCTGAATCGCAATGGCGTTCTGTCCGGCCCCGAGCTCGATCCGGACTGGGCGGCGCATCCGCCCGTAGTGGTCTGGCGCAAAAGCGTGGGCGTTGCGTGGAGCGGCTTTGCGGTGGTGGGTGGTCGCGCGGTGACCCAGGAAGAGGCGGCCGGCCAGGAGTGGGTGGTGTGCTCGGAGCTGGCCACGGGCAAAGAGCTCTGGCGCACGGCGAATCCCGGCACCTTTTACGACAGCCTCGGTGGTGCCGGGCCGCGTGCGACTCCCACGATTGTGGACGGGAAAGTCTACACGCTCGGCAGCACGGGCATTCTCCGCTGCACGGACCTCGCGGACGGCAAAATCATTTGGACCCGCGACCTCCGCGTCGACGCGGGCGTGCCCGTGCCGCAGTGGGGCTTCGCCTCCTCGCCTCTCGTTCACGGGGGGAAGGTAATCGTGAGCGCAGGTGGGAAGAACGAGCAATCGCTGGTCGCCTACAACGCTACGGATGGCAGCCCCGCGTGGGGGGCTGGCACCGGCGAGATCAATTACAGCTCGCCCTTTCTTCGCACGCTCGCGGGGCGGGAGCAGATCCTGATGTTTAACACCGCGACGCTCTCTTCGCACGACCCCATCACCGGGGCTCTGCTGTGGGAGTATGGATGGCCCAGTGGCCGGCCGAATGTCGCGCAGCCCGTCGTGGCAGGCCCCAATCGCGTACTGGTCTCCAGCGGGTATGCTTACGGGAGCGAGTTGCTGGAAATCTCCCCGGTCCCCTCGGGCGGATTCAATGTGTCCCGCATCTGGAAATCCGCGCGCTTTCAGGCGAAGTTTTCCAATCCCGTGGTGCGGGACGGCTATATGTATGGGCTGAGCGACGGCGATTTTGCCTGCCTCGACCTGCGCGACGGCTCCCGCAAATGGAAGGGCAGCCACTACGGACACGGACAGGGTCTGCTGGTGGGCGACCTCTTTTTGCAGGTGGCCGAGGAGCGCGGGGACATCGTGCTGCTGCGCCCCACCCCCGAGGCCCCCAATGAACTCGCCCGCCTGAATATCTTCGACGCCAAAACCTGGAACCCCATCGCCCTGTGTGGGGACTTGCTGCTCATGCGCAACGACAGGGAGGCGGCGTGCATCCGTCTGACGCTGAAAAGCCCTGCCACCGCGCAGGGGGCGCCCCGCTAGGAATGGGGAGTTGGGGGAATATCGGCAATAGATGCGATGGGCGGCGTATGGGGTGACGCGGCTCTGTAGTCCGCCCGGGAGGGGGTTTCTGCAGTTATTGCGCAAATTACGATACGGGCCGCGGGCGGCACGGGTGGGGAGGTGATGTGGGATTATCGGCGATGGGTGTCGCCGATAATCGGCTTTTGAAAGTGGCTGAATGTCAGGGGAATGCGGGAGGCCTCGTGAATATGTGCAATAAGTGCGATAGAGGTGTGCGCCGGGTTTTGGCGGGGTGAGGCCGGCTGAAGGGGGAGGGGTTTTTGCAGTTATTGCGCATGTTGCGCATACACGATGTTTGGGACGATTCTGTCCGGATTGGCTGCAATGCGGGGAATGAGTACGGGATGCCGCGCGGGCAATGCAGGGCGCTTCGCGCTGTGAGGACGGCGACAGGAATGACGCCGCTTCTGGGGTATGCTGATGCGCGCGCCTGTCATTCCATGCGTGAGCGCTCTTTTCGTTTCGTAAGTCAGTCCTCTTCACCTTCCTCCATCCCCATTCCTTGAGAGGAGTATATGCGGGAATGGGCGGGTTGTCACGCGCTACTCTGCTGCGTGTGCCCTCTCCGATCATCGAACGATTTGTGCGAGTGGCAGAGTGTAACGGCGACACCGCCTTTGCTTTTCGTACGGTGGTTCATATTGGCGGCCTGCGTTCGATTCGAAACGACGATCATTTTCCATTGGGTGAGTGCCTCCATACCCGCAATCCCTTCCGAAGGCGGTGTCGCGCTTAGGCTTGCCACGCGCACTCCAAGGCTTCGCTCGCGTTTCTGGCGTCGCCTTTGGTTTTAACCACGCTCGCCACCAAGGGCCTTGCCGAGGATGCGCTGCTGGATGGCCTCCCATGATGTGACATTGGAAGGGTCGCGGCGGTAATCTTCCATGCGACGATCCAGTTCGGCCAGTTGAGCGGGAGAAACGGGAACCTGAGAAGGATGGGCCGCGAGATCGTCCCAGAGCTCACTCACGAGGGGAAGTTTTTGCGCCGGGGTCATCCGGCTCACTTCTGGAATCGTTTCGAGGATCATGGAAGAAGGTTACGCTTTTTTGTTTCAGAGACAAGGCCGGATGGGCGAGTCGCATGGGATCAGTGTTTTTGGAACACGATAGTGCTGCGAGCAGGTCGTGAATGGCCAGGCGCTGGGGGGATGAAAGACTCATCGAAACGATTTCATAATTCTGGCGAAGCGCGGCAATTGTTGTCTCCGCTCGCATGGTGGTGGCGGAATTGAAAAAGACAAACTGCTTCGTGAATTGTTGATAGAATCAGCCAGATGTAAACGTATTGTCATCTCAGAATGCGAGAGCCCCATATGGGGTAACTGCCTTTTTCATAAGTTCGCCACCCATTTAATTTGTACATAATTCGCGCTACGTTCGTTTTCCTTTATTGCTGTGTCCTGATCGTGCACGGCGCGGATACTCCACCCACGAAGGCACAAGTCGCGGTAGCCTCCCACAAACTGGCCCAATATGAACGTGCGTTGAGGGACCTTTCAGTTTGGCCAATTTACGGATCCGAGCGTGCTATTCAGGCCTTCGAGGGGCTGGTCTGTGCTGGTCCCGAAGGATGGGCTCGGCTCTTTAAAATCCAGTTTGATGTCAATACTTCGGGAGATTTAACGCGGCGGATAAACTCACTTTGGGGGATTCCCTCGGAAATGTCAGATGACATGATCGAGAAGTTCTTTAAAGCTCAGCGAGCCGAACTGGCAAAACGCTCACAAAACGAAACGTGGGCACTGCTATACGCCGCCGCCGATCTGCGCTGTCAACACATCAATATTGATAGGCGGCTCAATAAAATGGAAAAGCTGCAAAACCTTATCAACAACCTCCATCTTCCGACCGCTGAGTCAGACCCCATCCTCATGACAGTAGCGTATTTACGTGTCGGATTGGCGCACCGGAACGATTTCCCAGCTCACTCGTTCCCATGGCGTGCGGATCAGCACAAAAAGGCGGCAGCCATTCGACAAATCCATGCTTGGTGGCAGAAACACCAAGAGGAGTTCAAAGATGATGACTAGCAGATCTGGTGTAGTCGCTGTGTGAAGTTTGGGAGCTTGTGGTTCATTTGGCGGGGCGGACTGGAAGTCTGCGTTACTTTTCTTCCAAGCAATTGCTCGTGGGGTGGTTGTCCGGTGGCGGTGCTTGTCGCTGCTTTTTTTACCTTTTACTCTCCTTCATGAAGAAAACCCTTCTCCTCACCCTGTTCACCCTTGCCTCTGTGTTTTGCGCCGAGGCGGCTGATAAGAAACGCGTGGTCGTGTGCACTGTCACCACGGGCTTCCGCCATAGCTCCATCCCTTTTGCTGAGAAGACGATTGAGAAGCTCGGCCTGGATAGCAGTGCGTATGAGGTGGTGGATTTTGCCCGCCAGCCCACCACGGACGTGCCCAAGAAGCCGAACAAGCCGAAGGATATCAAGCCTGACGCGGACGAGAAGGCGAAGGCCAAGATGCTGGACGAGATGAAGAAGTATGACGCCGCGATGGCTGCGTGGACGCCTGAAAAGGAAGCCGCGGCCAAGGCGGCCCAGGCCAAGTGGGACGAGGAACTGAAGGCCAGCATGGCCAAGCTCGACCCCAAGTACCTTACCGAAAAGAAAGTGGATCTGGTGATTTTTGCCAACACCACCGGCGAGCTTCCGCTGCCGGACAAGGAGGGCTTCATCAAGTGGATTGAAGACGGGCATGCGTTCGCCGCTATGCACTCGGGCAGCGATACTTTCCACAAATTCCCTGGCTACTACAACATGCTGCAAGGGACGTTTGCCGGGCATGGCGCGCAGGTGCCCGCCGACCTCGTTGCCGGAGACACGGCGCATCCCGCCAACGCGGGCATCGGTGCCAAGTGGGACCTGAAGCAGGAGGAGATGTATCTCATCAAAAACCACGACCCGGCCACGGTGCGCGCGCTGTGGTACATGAAGCATCATCCCAATGACGCGGCCAAGCAGGGCTACTTCCCGGTTTCGTGGTGCCGCAATGCGGGCAAGGGCCGCGTGTTTTACACCAGCCTCGGCCACCGTGAAGACCTCTGGAGCGATGATGCAGCGATTAAGGATCGCAAGAATT
>JAYUWZ010001267.1:0-2308 GCA_043753265.1 Verrucomicrobiaceae bacterium | reverse complement strand
GAGGAGGAAAAGGTGAGAGTGAAAGTGAGGGTGAAAGAGGGAGGAAGGTTCATGCGGTGGGCGGGGTTGAGGGAGCGGTCGGGTCACACTTTTCTCTCTCACTTTCACTTTTCTTCGGCTGAGGTGGCGTTGGTTTTCTATCGTTGGCGATGGGGTCGAGGGCGCGGGCTTCGCCCATGCGTTCGGTTTTGTAATAAACGACGACGCGGCTGCGTGGGCTGCGGCGTTCGAAACGGATTTGAATCGTGCGGTCGGGCAGATGGCGCGGGGCTTCGAAGCGAATGCCTTTGAACGAAAAAGTATTGTCGGTGCGGACGTGGCGCTCTTCCTCGACGTAGAACTGTTCGTCGTTCGCTTCGTTGGGCGGGAGGAAACGCACGCGGCTGCGGTCGAGGGCGAAGCGGTCCAGCGGACTCATGCCGAGCGTCGCGTGGAGCTGCGCGTTGTAGTGTTCCTCGACCCAGGCGATGAACTGGCGGTTGAGGATTTCCAACGAGGAGAGGTCGAGCGTGCGCGAGAGGAACTGCTCGCGCACGGTGCGGAAGAAGCGCTCCACTTTCCCTTTCGCGGCGCCGTCGCGCACGGGCGTGTGATGGAGGAGGCAGCCGACGCGGGCGCAAATCTGGATGATTTCCTTCGAGGAATAGATCGAGCCGTTGTCCACGTAGAGCGAGACGGGGACGCCGCGTTTGTAGAAGGCGGCGCGAATGGCCTCGATGAGCGTGTCGACATTCTCGGCGCAGAAAAATTGTCCGTGGCAACAGACCCGCGACGCATCATCGACGAAGGCGATGAGCCGCGTCTGCACTTTCGTGCCGTCGTGGGTGACGTGCGGCCCGTAGAGCGTGTCGGCCTGCCACATGTCATTCGCGTGGGCTTTGGCGAAGGCGAGCCGGTGCTTGTTCGCGCAGTCGAGGTCGGGCTTGAGCATTTCAAATTGTTTCACGAGCCGGGAAAAAGTATTCGGCGCGACCTGCGCGCGGGTGAGCAGGCCCTGCTCGATGCACAGGCGATACAGCATGGAGCGCTTGGGCGTGGTCCCGTGGAGTTTGGGCAGGACGGTGCGAATCGCTTCGAGCAGCGCCTCGGCCGTGACCTTGCGGATCTTGCCCTTGTCGGCGCGGGCGGCGTTCTGCAGCGCGGTGACGCCGTGCTTTTTGTAGTGGGAATACCAGGTCTGAATCGTTCGCCAGGTGAACTGGCGGGTGTGGCCGTCTTCGTCGGTGAAGGTCGTGGCGGCGACGGCCTTGATCCGGGCCTGAATACAATGGCCTTCGGCCATGTCGATGGCGCCGAGGACGCGCATTTTTAGATAGGAAGTGGAATGATGCATCGGGATTTTGGTTTTTGCTGGAGTGCGAGGTTGCGCCGGAAAGGAATTTTTCCGGACCCCCGCAGCCAAGCCGGCCCGCGGCGGCGGGGCGCAGAGTATTTTCGCGTTGTCGCGTGATCGGGATTTTTTCCGAAAAAACCACGCAGGCTTAACTCGGTCGGAATAATTTCGGCGAAACGGATGGCCAGCGTTCCGGCGCGGCCCGGTTTCAGCCGAGAAACGCCCGCTGAAAATGCCGCTGGTACGCGGCGAGCACGCCGGTGGTCGCGGCGGCGGTCGCGGCGAAGATTTGCTGAAGGTGGCCGAGCGTTTGAAAGAGCGGCACCGACTGCTGGCAGAGGGGAGCGGCGGCTTCGCGGGTCAAAAGACTGCGCACGACCTCCTGCCGTTGACGGCACCGGCGGACGATCGCGTACACCGCCTCCAGGGAAAAGGGGAGCGCGAGGATTTCTGCGGCGGACTTGATCGTCGCCCCCGCGAGCAGTTTCAGGACCAGCGCCCACAGCAGCGTGGCGTTGAAGGTATGGCGCGGCAGCACGCCCGCGAGAAACAGCGGGAAGGTTTTCCCGCAGCCAGCCCGCTGGCCGCGATCCGAACAAAACACCCGCTGGCCCCGGGCGATTTGCCCGTCCACCGACGCCGGATCATTGCCCCGCAGGAAGCTGTGGCGGTTCAGCGTGCCCCGGGCACCGCAATGCGGACAGCACCGCCCCTTGAGTGCAAAAGCACGGCACTCAACTCCTCGTCATCACGGACAAATTCCATCGGGGTCGAAGACATAGCCCGCCTTCCTGCCCGAAGACCCGGGGTTAGCGCGAGCGCATTTCCCGGACGGCACTCCCCAGCCCACGGGGCTCGGTTCCAAAGGTGAGCAGATAAAATCAGGACGGCACTACGGCACTCCCACCACGCTCCCACCGTAAACCCGCTCCCGCTTCCGATCTCACCTCGGCCCGAACCCGGCACTTCCTACGA
>JAYUWZ010001266.1:0-10561 GCA_043753265.1 Verrucomicrobiaceae bacterium | reverse complement strand
CAGTTCACCCTTATCAGCCAAGCCGGTGTCGCCGGTGCCAAGACCCTCCATTCACTCGTGGAGCAACTCGCAACAATTCTGGCAGGCTTTTCACCCGATGCCACCATCGGCACCCTCACGAGCAAGCTCCCCGCTCCCGCGTTCGCGTCCGCCGGTACGCATGCAGCAGCCCAGACAGGCAGCAGCGCCGCGACGAATCTGGAGAAGAGCATCGCGGCGATCTGGAGCGAGGCATTCGGGCGCGAGGTTTCCACCACGGAAAACTTTTTTGACCTGGGGGGCCATTCGCTGCTCATGCTGCGGGTGCATGCCCGATTGGCCGAACAACTTCGCCGGGAGATTCCCGTGGTGACCCTCTTTCAACACCCCACCATCCGCGCGCTGGCCCAGGCATTGGGGGACAAGCCAACCCGCACCGCGCTCGCCGAGGCCGCACAGGATCGCGCCGCAAAAGCGAGGGCCGCCATGGCACGGCGTCCGCTACCACCCAAAAGGACATGACAGAAGCCCAACCCGCTCTCGAAGGCATCGCCATCGTGGGGATGGCCGGGCGTTTCCCCGGTGCCCGCAACGTCGCCGAGTTTTGGCGAAACCTGCTTGCAGGAGAGGAGAGCATCGCCACGCTCAGCGACGAACAACTCCGCGCCTCAGGCATAGACCTCGAAAAGGAGCGAGCCGAAGGCACCTACATTCCCTGTCGCGGTCTCATGGACCGCCCGGAATATTTCGATGCCGCATTCTTCGGCATCTCCCCGCGCGAGGCCGAGGTGATGGACCCGCAGCAGCGC
This sequence comes from Verrucomicrobiaceae bacterium, assembly GCA_043753265.1. Taxonomy (GTDB): domain Bacteria; phylum Verrucomicrobiota; class Verrucomicrobiia; order Chthoniobacterales; family Chthoniobacteraceae; genus SXWH01. Next base: position 9,773 of record JAYUWZ010001266.1, on the reverse strand, counting down.
ATCTTTCTGGAGGAGTGCTGGCACGCTCTGGAGGATGCAGGCTGCGACCCCGCGCGCTATGCCGGGGCAGTCGGCGTGTTCGCCGGGATGTCGAATAACACATATTGGGCAAACAACGTGACCCATCACCCGGAGCTCATCGAGAGCGTGGGCTGGCTCACGGCGATGATGGGCAATGAGAAGGATTACCTGGCCACGCGCGCCGCGTACAAGCTGAACCTGCGCGGCCCCGCCATCAGCATTCACACGGCGTGCAGCACCTCGCTAGTGGCAGTCTGCCAGGCCGTGCAGGCGCTGCTCAGCTACGCGTGCGATGCGGCCCTCGCAGGCGGCATCTCCGCGACCTTCCCCCACGAGCGCGGCTACCGTTTCGACGACGGCGGCATCGTCTCTCCCGACGGCCACTGCCGCGCTTTCGACGAAAAAGCAGGCGGCACCGTATTCAGCAATGGATGCGGCGTCGTGATGCTAAAGCGTCTCGCCGATGCCGTGGCCGACGGCGACCAGATCTACGCAGTGATCAAAGGCGCCGCGTTGAACAATGACGGCAGCGGCAAGGTGAGTTTCACCGCACCCAGCGTGAATGGTCACGCGGAGGTCATCGCACTCGCGCATGCACTCGCTGGCATATCGCCGCGCAGCATTGGCTACGTGGAGGCACACGGCACTGGCACGCCGCTGGGCGACCCTATCGAGATCGCTGGTCTCACGCAGGCCTTCCGCGCAGGCACCGAGGAAAAAGGGTTCTGCGCCATAGGCTCCGTTAAATCGAATATCGGCCACATGGACGCCGCCGCCGGCATCGCAGGGCTCATCAAGACTGCCCTCTGTCTGCGCCACGCAAAGATCCCCGCGAGTCTCCATTTCAATACTGCAAACCCCCAGCTCTCGCTCGCGGATTCCCCATTCCACGTCGCGCGACAGCTGGCCGACTGGACTCCAGGCGAGACGCCAAGACGCGCAGGTGTAAGCAGCTTCGGCGTAGGCGGTACGAATGCTCACTGTGTGCTGGAGGAATGGATCGCGCACGAGCGTGAACCAGCCACCGGCCCCGGCCCGGTTATCCTTCCCGTATCTGCGAAGACCCCCGAAGCGCTCGCACAAGCGACAGAAAACCTCGCAGCGCATTTTGAGGCGCACCCGGATCATCAGGTCGCCGATGTGGCCCACACGCTCCAATCGGGCCGCGCGCAGTTCCTCCACCGCACCGCCATCGTCGCGACCTCGCGCGAAGTGGCAATTTCCGCGCTGCGCGGCTTCGAGCCAAAGCGCACTTTCCAGCACGCGGCTGGCGCTCCGCGCGTGGTCTTCATGTTCCCCGGCCAGGGCTCGCAATACCTCGGCATGGGCGGCCAACTCGCCGCTGCGGAGCCCGTGTTTCGCGATGCGCTGAATCGCTGCTGCGATCTGCTCCGGGGCCCGATGGGCCTAGACCTCCGCGATGTGCTCTACGCCCAGGATCAGCCGGAAGCACGCGACCAGCTTCGGCAGACACGCATCACGCAACCAGCCATCTTCGTAGTGAGCTACGCGCTCGCGCAGCTCTGGCGCTCATGGGGCATCGAGCCCGCCGCATTCATTGGCCACAGTGTGGGCGAGTATGTGGCAGCAACGCTCGCCGGGATCTTTTCGCTGGAGGACGCCCTGGGCCTGGTCGCCGCGCGCGCCCGGCTCGTGCAGGAGCAACCGCGCGGCGTCATGCTCGCCGTGCGCATGCCCGAGGCGGAGATCGCCCGCTTTGTAAACGGGGACATCTCCCTCGCCGCAGTAAACGGCCCATCGCTCTGTGTGCTGTCCGGTCCCGAGGAAGCCATCATCAGCATCGAGGAACGCATCACCGCCGAGGGCGCAGCCGCAAAGCGCCTGGAAACTTCCCACGCTTTCCATAGCGCGATGATGGAGCCGATAATCGCGCCGCTCGAAAATCTCGCAAACGCCGTAAATCGGCGCGAGCCCAAGATCCCCATCCTCTCCACCGTCACCGCGCGCTGGCTGCGCGAGGACGCGATGGAGCCCGCCTACTGGGCGCGGCACGCGCGCGAAACCGTGCGCTTTGCCCCTGCCTTCGCCGAGATCGCGACGGAGAAGGATTTCGTTTTCCTCGAGTGCGGCCCCGGCCACACCCTCTCACAGCTAGCCCGCCAGCACGGCCCGCGCGTGGTGGTCAGCAGCATCCGCGAGGGAAATGACGAGCAAAACTCCCTGCTCGCGGCCCTCGCGCAACTATGGACCCACGGCGCTCCAGTAAAATGGGACGCAGTACGCCACGATACAGGTGCTCGGAAAATTTCACTACCCCCATATCCATTCGAGCGAAAACGGTACTTCGCGGAACCGGTATTCAAAACGCGGAATGAGCCAGCGAGTCCCGCAGCCGCCCTCGTGGCACCGGCACCTGCCGAAGCCCCCGCTGCCGAAGTCGCATTGCCCGAGCAAAGCTCCGAGCCCCGCGCCGCACGTCTTCAGCGCGAAGTGCTCGAAATGCTCTCCTCGCTCTCCGGCACCGAGATCGGCAGCGCTGATCCCTCACTGAGTTTCATCGAGCTTGGGTTCGACTCCCTTTTCCTCACACAAGCAGCTGTAGCCCTGCACAAGCGGTTCCGCACAAAGATCACCTTCCGCCAGCTCCTCCAGGATCTGCCGAGCCCCGCGGCCGTCGCGGAGCATCTCGATAAAGTCCTGCCGCAGGACGCACCCACTATTGCACCCGTCGCGAGCGCTCCTGCCGTGGTTGCAAAGGCATCGCCGCCGCCGCATCGCGCGCACGGCCCATTCCGTGGCGTCGACCGCACCGCTGCGCAACTCACCGAGGAACAGCAGGCTCACATCGCAAAACTCATCGCGGATTACACCATCCGCACCGCCGCCTCAAAGCGCTTCGCCGCCGAGCACCGTCCGCACCTCGCCGATCCCCGCGCAGTGGCGGGGTTCCGCCGCGAGTGGAAGGAGATGGTCTACCCGCTCGTTTGCGGACGCAGCGAGGGGGCCAAGCTGTGGGACATCGACAACAACGAATACACCGACATCACGCTCGGCTTCGGCCAGATTCTGTTCGGCCACCGCCCGCACTGGCTCATTATCGCCATGGAGCAGCAGCTCATTCGTGGTATCGAGATCGGGCCCACGTCACCCATCGCGGGTCAGCTCGCCGAGCGGCTCACACGATTGCTCAAGCACGACCGCGTCGCATTCTGCAATACTGGCAGCGAAGCCGTCGCCGCCGCGCTGCGCCTTGCGCGCACCGTCACAGGCCGGGAAAAAGTGGCCGTCTTCAACGGTGCATACCATGGCATATTCGACGAGGTGCTTTTCCGCCCCGGCCCCATGCCCATCGCGCCCGGCATCCCGCAGAGCGCCGTGCAGAATCTCGTGGTGCTCGACTACGGCACGGACGAATCACTCGAGTGGTTGCGCGCCAATGCAGCCGACCTCGCCGCAGTGATGGTCGAGCCCATCCAGAGCCGTCACCCCGCGCTCGCACCGCGCGAATTCCTCCACGAAATCCGCAAGATCACCGAGGCTTCCGGCACTGCGTTTATCTTCGACGAAATCGTCACCGGCTTCCGCGTTGCACCCGGTGGTGCGCAGGAATACTTCGGCATCAGTGCGGATATCGCGACCTATGGCAAAGTGATCGGCGGCGGCATGCCCATCGGCATCGTCGGCGGTCGGCGCGAATACATGGACGCGCTCGACGGCGGCGCGTGGAATTACGGCGACGATTCCTTTCCCGAGATTGGCGTCACCTTCTTCGCAGGCACGTTCGTGCGGCATCCGCTCATGCTCTCCGCCGCCAATGCGATGCTCGATCAGTTGGAGAAAGCCGGCCCCGATCTGCAGTCCTCCCTCGCGGAAAAAGCGTCAGCGCTGGCCGCGCGAATGAACGCCTACCTGCGCCACCTCGAAGTGCCCATACAGTGGGAAAACTTCAGCTCGTGGTATCACCTCCCGATTCCCCCCGAGCTGCGCCACGCCGCGCTGCTCTTCGCACACTGGCGCATGCGCGGCATCCACGCATGGGAGGGCCGTCCGTGTTTCCTCTGCACGGCGCACACTGCCGAGGACATCGAGCGCATCGCAACGACTTTCGAGGAAAGCGTGAACGCCATGGTCTCCGCCGGCCTGCTTCCGGGAAATGCCTCACGCATCGGCCAGGAGCCCGCACCGCTGCCGCCTGCGGCACCACCTGTTGTCGAATCCGCCACAGAAGCAGACGACTCCTTCCCGCTCACCGATCCTCAGACCGAAATCCTCCTCGCCACGCGCCTGGGCGACGAAGCCAACGCCGCGTTCAACGACGCCATCGCCCTGCGCGTCCACGGTCCGCTCGACAAGGACACCTTCGAGTTTGCGCTCAATGAAGTGGTCCTGCGCCGCGACGCACTGCGCACCACGTTCGACGTCGAGCGTGTCCGCCAACGGGTAAATCCGCATCACCCAATTGCGCTCAATTTCGACGACCTCAGCGCACTGCCTCCAGCGGAGCGCGAAACCACCCTTGCGCAGCACATCCGCAGTGACGCCGAGCAGCCCTTCGATCTCGCCACAGGTCCGCTTTTCCGCGCACGACTTGTACGCAACACCGTCGAGGAGCACATCTTCATTTTCACCGCGCACCACATCGTGTGCGATGGCTGGTCTTTCGGCCTCATCGCCGAGGAACTCGCCGCACTCTACAGCGCCACGTGCCGGGGCATGGAGCCGGAGCTTCCCACTGTGCTCTCCATGCGCGAGTACTCCACCGGCCTCACCCCGCTGCCTGCGGAGGACGAGGAATGGTGGCTCGCTCAGTTCCGCTCGCCTGCGCCGTCGCTCGCCATTCCCACCGATTCGCCGCGCACCGCCCAGCGTGGCTTCCTCGCGTCCACGGAATCAATCGACCTGCCTTCGGCATTGTGCGATGGCCTGCGAAAGGCCGCCGCCGCAAAGCGCAGCACCATCTTCAGCGCGCTTCTCGGCGGATTCTACGCGCTGCTCCACCGCCTCTCCGGCCAGCGCGATATCGTGGTGGGCATCGCCTCCGCAGGACAGGCCACGCTCAACGAAACCACGCTCGTCGGCCACTGCGTAAATTTCCTGCCTCTGCGCCTCGCACTCGATCCCTCATCGCCATTCACCGACGTGATCGACCAGGTGAATACCCTCGTGCTCGATGCAAAGGATCACGACGGCATCACGCTTGGGCGGCTCCTGCAAAAGGTTCCCACGCCTCGCGAGCCCGGGCGCATGCCTATCACCGGAGTCAGTTTCAATGTCGACCGTGCCCCTGCCTCGGTGCTCTTCGAGAACTCAAAGGCAGAGTTTGCGCCGCTGGAAAAATCGCGCCACGGGCTGGAGATCAGCTTTAATTTTGTGGAGCACACCGGTGGCTACCGCCTTTTCTGCCACTACAATCGTGGCCTGTTCGCCGCGCCCACGATTGCGCGGTGGCTTGTCAGCTACGCCACGCTCCTCACCGCAGTTGCCACCGATCCCGAAACCCCGCTCTCACGCCTCGCACTATCCGACGAAAAGGAAGCCGCTCGCGAATCCCAGCTATGGAATGCCACCGCCCGCGACTACCCGCGCGATATCGGCATCAGCCTGCTCTTTGAAATCCAGGTCGCGCGCAATCCCGATGCCATCGCCATCCAGGACGGGATCATCCTGAGCTACGCGGATCTCGACCTCGCCGCAAATCGCGCCGCTCATCGTCTCGCGGAAGCCGGCGTGAAACCCGGCTCGCACGTGGCCATTTGCTCGGGCCGCTCCGCAGCCATGATCGTCGGCATGCTCGCCATCCTGAAGGTGGGCGCCGCATACGTGCCGCTCGATCCTGCGTGGCCTCAGGAGCGCCTGCGCTACCTCGCAGCCGATGGCGGCTTTTCCGCGATTCTCGTGGATGGCAGCGCCTCGCTCGGCGAACTCCCGGTCCCGCAGTTGGCCCTCTCCACCCTCGGCGAGCCGGGCGTGTCCGAGGAAGCGCCCGAGCTTTCCGTGGATGGCGGCGATCCCGCCTGCGTGCTCTACACCTCCGGTTCCACCGGCCAGCCAAAGGGCGCAATCATTCCACATCGCGCCATCGCGCGCCTCGTGCTGAATAGCGACTACGTCCCGTTCTCCGCCGGGGATGTCGTCGCGCATGCCTCCAATCCCGCGTTCGACGCCACCACGTTTGAAGTCTGGGGCGCGCTGCTCAATGGCGCGCAGCTCATCATCATCCCGCGCGAGACGGTGCTCTCACCCGACGCGCTCGCGCAGACCCTGCAACTCCAGGGCATCAGCATCCTCTTCCTCACCACCTCGCTTTTCCACCAGCTCGCAGGCCAGTCACCGGGCATGTTTGGCACGCTCACCACGCTCATCGTCGGGGGCGAAGCCCTGCGCGCCGATGCCTGCAAGCGCGTGCTGGAGGCTGGCGGCCCGGAGCGCCTCATCAATGGCTACGGCCCCACGGAGGTCACCACCTTCGCCACGTGGCACGAAGTCACGGACGCCTCCGCGCAAGGCGCATTAATCCCCATCGGCCGGCCTATCCCGAATACCACTGCGCACATCCTCGACGAGCATCTCAATCCCGTGCCCGTCGGCGTGGAGGGCGAACTCTACCTCGGTGGCGATGGCGTCGCGCTCGGCTACTGGCAGCGCCCCGAGCTCACCGCGGAAAAATTCATCACGCGCAATGAAGAGCGCCTGTACCGCACCGGCGACCGCGCCCGCAGACGTCCGGATGGCATCATCGATTTCCTCGGCCGTCTCGATGGCCAGCTCAAGCTCCGCGGCTTCCGCATCGAGCTTGGCGAGATCGAGGCCGTGCTCGCGCAGCATCCGGGCATTCGCGAGGCAGCGGTGAGAGTGCACGGCAGCGATGCCTCCCGCTCGCTCGCCGCGTATATTGTGCCGGGCGACCCCGCGCCATCGATCCCCGATCTGCGCGCGTTCCTTTCCGCGCGCCTGCCCGACTACATGGTGCCCGCCAGCTTCACCACGCTGGAGCGGCTGCCGCTCAATGCGAACGGCAAACTCGATCGCGCCGCACTGCCCGCGCCTGCCGAAACCGAAGCCGCCGCCAGTGTCGTCGCAAGCCGCCCACCGAGGGACGAAAACGAGACACGCATCGCCGCCATCATGGCCTCTGTGTTGAAGCGCGAATCCGTCCCGGTGGATGCCGATTTCTTCCTCCTCGGCGGTCATTCCCTGCTCGCCATGGAGTTACTCTCGCGCCTGCGCGCCGAACTCGGCTTCGAGATCACCGCCGCCAAGCTTTTCGAGTCCCCCACCGTCGAAAGCCTCGCCCGCTCCCTGCCGGTCAATGGCACGAAACCCGGGGTCGAGCTAGCCGAATCCGGGCCAGTGGCACCCATCCCGCTCGTCGTCCGCCCGGTGGCAAAGCCAGTACCTGCGGCAGTGCCTGTCGCGCAAAGACCCGTTCCCGCCCCCATTGCCGATGCCCATTTCCAATACCTCGTCCCCATCCAGGTCGGCGATCCTTCGCGCCAGCCATTCTTCCTCGTCGCAGGCGGCTGGGGAGGGGAGATCGAGTTTCTCGTATATCGGCAGCTCGCCCGGCATATCGATCCCACGCTGCCCTTCTGGGGGTTCAAGGCGCGGGGCGCTGGGAGCTACGACGAGCCTCACGAGGCGGTAAAGGAGATGGCTGCCGACTACATTCGCGAGCTTCGGACCCTGCAGCCACGCGGCCCCTATTTCCTCGGCGGCGAATGCGTGGGCGGCATCTGCGCCTACGAAATGGCCTGCCAGCTCCAGGAGGCCGGGGAAAAAGTGGCCCTACTCCTGTTGCTCGACACCAGCGTGCCCAGTGAGTCGGAACTGCGCCAATACGAACAGGATGAGGCCATCAAACGCGCCGCGGAGGCACGTGGCATCAACGCCTCCCTCCTGGTTCGAAAAGCCGGCAGCAAGGTGAAAAAGTTCTTCCGCGGCATGCTCGGCTCCAAGCCCGCTGCCCCCGCGAATCCGTCAGCGCTGCCCCCTCAACAGGGTCAGCCGATGTATCCCGTCACCCTCATGCGCCACAAGCTAGGCCGTTTCGAGGGCACCATGACCCTCGTGATCGACGAGGATTCCCACAAGAAATACGGCGATCTGGGCTGGGAAACCGCCCCCGCAGAGTCCATTTCCCTGCTCACCCTCCCTGGCGACCACATTTCCTACATCCGCGAGCACGCCGCCGGGGCCGCCGAGAGGTTGCGTGCGATCTTGGCACAGGCATCGCTATTACAGGACGTATGATTCTGCCGCAGCCCAACTGGCCATCCGGCCCAAAAGACCCTTTTTTGGCCCCCGGCGAGGTGCATTTGTGGCGTGTCCCTCTGGGAAACGACCCGCAACTCGACGCCTGCCGTTCCGTCCTCTCGGGCGAGGAAGGGGTGCGGGCCGCGCGCTTCGTTTTTGAAAAGGATACCGAGCGTTTCATCACCGCGCACGGCGCGCTCCGCATCCTCCTTTCGCGCTATATCCCCTGCGCTCCAGAGGCGATAGAGTTCACCTTTGGCCCGCACGGAAAGCCCCGGTTGCTGTCGCCGCTCACCGATATCCGGTTCAATTTAAGCCATTCCGGCGAAATGATCCTCATCGCCATTTCCCGTGGCCGCGAGGTAGGGGTGGATGTGGAATTGATGAACGAGAAAATCCAGTTTGAGCAAATCGCCTCGTATTGCTTCGAGCCGCGCGACGAGTGGGAGCTGCGCATAGCGCCCCCACAGGAGCGGGTCCCGCGCTTTTTCGACATGTGGACGCGCATGGAGGCGCGCTTGAAGGCGGATGGCGCGGGCATTGGTGGTGAGATACGCGATGCACGCTGGGTCGCGCGCAATGTGAGCCCCGCCCAGGGTTACGCGGGCGCGGTCGCCAGCGAAGGCGACGATTGGCCGCTGGCATGCTGGGAGTGGAGCCTGTAAAAGCCCACGCAATGTCACAGCCCACCGAGACCGGCACACCGACCGGCTACGAGATTATTATAGAGCCGAGTCGCGGCTGGCTGCGCGTAAACTGGCGGGAAATCTGGGAATACCGCGACCTGCTCATGCTGCTCGTGCGCCGCGATTTCCTCGCAAAGTACAAGCAAACGCTGCTCGGTCCCCTGTGGTTCATCCTCCAGCCGCTGCTCAGCGCAGTGGTCATGAGCATCGCCTTCCACAAGGTCGCGGGCATCAGCACGGGCAAAATCCCGCCACTGCTTTTCAATCTCTGCGCGCTCCTCCCGTGGTCCTACTTCGCGCAAAATGTCACGACTGGCGCGGCGACCTTTACGGCCAATGCCCACCTTTTCGGAAAGGTCTACTTCCCCCGCCTGCTCGTGCCGATCGGCACAGTGGTGTCGAATGTTTTCGCCTTCGTCCTGCAACTCTTCGTGTTCGCCATTTTCTTCGCGTGGTTCGCCGGCACCGGCGCACCGGTACACATGGGCGCGGTCGCACTGCTCGCCCTCCCGCTCATTCTCATTGTGGGCGTTCTCAGCCTCGGCGTGAGCCTGCTGCTCGCCGCCTCCACCGCGCGCTTCCGCGATTTTTCCCATCTCACCCCGGTGTTGCTGCAACTCTGGATGTTCGCCTCGCCCGTCTTTTACCCGATGGACCTTTTCACCCGCAACCCCTCGTGGTCATGGCTCGCATGGGCAAATCCCATGGCGCCCATCGTGGAGCACTTCCGCACAGTCATGCTCGGCGACGGCGTGTGGAATCCCGCCATGCTCGGCGTGTCCGCGGGCATCTCCGTGCTCACGCTCCTGCTGGGCATCGTGGCATTCAACCGCGCCGAGCGCACCGTGGTCG
>JAYUWZ010001265.1:0-2309 GCA_043753265.1 Verrucomicrobiaceae bacterium | reverse complement strand
CTCCCGCCACGGGGCCGGGGGTGTTTTTGGGTCCTGTGAAGTCGCCGATATGATTTGAGACTGCATCGTTGGAACTCGATGAACCGGAGTTTCGATGGGTCATTGGCTCGCCTCCCTTGAGGATACGGACCATGCCATTCTGCAGTGCACCGAGTTGATTGTTACGCGATGCATCCTCCATGCGGCGCGAAAGGTAGAACAGCGTCAGCCCATTCGTCACCCGGTTTCCAAACGCTCTGTCTTTAAGCGGTCCGAGTACGGTGCGCGTTGTTTGGCCCGGCAGCAATGCAGTCAGCTTCTTTCCATTCCATTGGTAGTTTCCCTGCCCGGTCACAAAGATATCCGTGATGCCGAGTGCGGCGAGACGCGCTGGCACTGGAAAGAAATGCGCGCCTCCTGGCGCAGGCACGGGAATTTTTCCGAGCACTTCCACTTGCGAGGGAGGGAAGGGAAAATTGGTGCCTTCCCTGGCAGTCACCCGCACACCCCATACCTTCTCGCTGGGAGGCAGGACTCCGTAGGAAACCTTGTTGCCCGTTCCATCAAAGAGTTCGGTAGTCGTGTGGAGCTGAAAGGTGGGCCGATCTGGAAATACCGCAGAAACTCTGGACGAGAAGGTAAAGCGTTTCCCTTCGCGTCCATTGACCGTTTCCTTGTGAGCTGAAACCTGGGCTGACTTCAGCTCAAACTTCACGCCATCCACCTCTGTGCTCTGGGGTAGGGGACTGGCGATGAGCGTGGAAATATTGGGCTGTTGAAAGGGATTAGGAATTGTCCCTTTCACAATCTGGCCCTTGTATTCGAATTCCATTTCCAGCTGCGCCGACCGCCTAGGGATCACGTTGAACACATAGCAGGATACGGGAGCCATGTATGGCTGGGCGATATGGCTGGCCTCGCACCGCAGGAATACCCCTCCATCCCGCACTCCGCAATGCTGGGAGCTTGGAGATCCAAAGCCGTTCGCACTCGGATCGTAGATGGAGACAAAGAGCCAGGCGGTGGAATCGGAACCGTGCGCCCATGTCGTTCGCGAACTGTACCGGGCTGGGCGATCCAGGATCACCCGGCCGGAGAATCGCTCATCGCTGCGCATGGTGTACTTCGCGCCCAATTGGGCATGCACGATTCGCAGCTCGCATCCATCAGGAAGCGGGATGATCGCCAGCGGTGCCTTCGGGGTGACAGGCATGAATCTCCACGTATAGTAAGCGACTGGAGGGGCGATGCAGAAAAACCACATCAAAAACCAGCGCACTTTTGCACCCCGCGTCCGCGGTGGAGTGGCGGCGGCAGTGTCGTCCGCCACCGGCGTTGCCGTTCCAGAAGTGTAGGGGATGTAGGCCAAGGACGAAATGGTTGCCGCCTCGGGGGGCGGAGGGCAAGCATAAGGAGCAGTGCGCCCATGCACTGCCCGGGGTATTCGAGGGTCGCGGATTTTATCGGAGCGCGGTCTGTGTGCGGAGCACCAGCCGCAGCAAGGTCGACGAACCAAGAGACTCCGAGGATTGAGGGGCATCGCTCGCCATTGCACGCACTTCCAGTAGTTCGGGAATTGCTGCGGCTGGCGCTCCGCACACAGACCGCTCCTTTCGCGCCCTGCGATCTCCTATCTGCCCGGGTTCTCCTCGAGTTTGCGATACTCCGCCGCGGTGCGAATCGGCACGCCAACCCCTTCAAAAACCTTTCGCAGTTTTGCAACCTGCCAGGTCCATGGCGTGAATCCCAAAGGGCCTTCGCGGGGATGTGCGGTGTAAGTGCCGTCCGAAAATGAGATGTCCAGCCACGCAACGGGCTGCTGCTTGTCGTCATAGCAGATCAAGGCATGGCGGAGTTGCCTGGGCTCCCCCGACTTCCGCTCAGCAGAGTCGTAAGGGTATTTCTCATACTGCAACATAATCCTCCCACCGTCGTCCTGTGTCTCTATCCGCCCGTCCGCTCCAGGTGTTTGGTGATCCTTCACAAAGCTCCTCCATGTCTCCTTGATTTGATCCTCCGTGAGCGTGACTTCCTTCTCGATAACGGTGGCTGTTTTCCCGAGCATCACCGCGCTCGTATCGAACCCTTGCAGGTTGAATTCGCAGAGCTTCACGCTGGCGACTGCCCGAAATGGCCAGTATCGCTCGGTGATCGGCATGGTGCCTTTTTCAATGCGGGGATCGTATTGATAGATACTCTGGAAAGCCTGCGACTTTTCGTTGAAATACTGCTCTTTGAGTGCCCGATATTTTGCGTAAGCCTTGTCGCCCTCCACAGGGATGCCAGCATCCTTCAGCAACTCCTTTGCGGCGGCGAAGTTCAAGCGGGTC
>JAYUWZ010001264.1:0-10566 GCA_043753265.1 Verrucomicrobiaceae bacterium | reverse complement strand
GATGACGTTTCGAGTGAGTCCGAGTTTGCGAATCATAGCGGTGAAATCAAACGGCCGCGAAGGGCCTCTGGGTGGATGGTGCCATCAATGCAGGCAGTTTGCCCGCGCAAAATCGTGCGGCGCACGGATGCCGATAAATGCATGCCCACATAGGGCGAGTGCTGGTGGCGGTAGTGCAGGGAGTTTGTCGTCACGATTTCCTCAGCGGATGGATCTACTAGAACGAGGTCGGCGTCCATCCCCACTGCGATGCTGCCTTTGTGAGGGAGATGAAATCGCTGTGCGGGATTACGGGCAGCCAGAGAAGCAAGAAGCTCCGGCTCCAGTCCCGCGCTGAGCAGGACCGACAGCAAATGTTGCACACCCGAGATGCCGCCCCATATCGCAAAAAAGTCCGCATCCGTTTTCATCGCCCACGGGGAAGGGGAGTGGTCGCTGCCAATGGTCTGAATCTCGCCCGCACGCAGTCGTTCCCACAGCGCGGCAAGATTTGCACGGTCGCGCATCGGAGGCGCGCACTTGGCCGCCGCACCGATGCGCTCCATGTCTTCGCCGGTAAACATGAGATAGTGCGGACACGTCTCCGCCGTTACATCCACACCTCGCGCCCGCGCATCGGTGATGATGGACAGTCCCTGCACGCTGCTCACATGCACCACATGCAGCGCACAGCCCGTTTCCCCCGCGATATCTACTGCAGCGCGTATCGCCTCGCACTCACTCTCGATGGGACGCGAGTTGAGATAGTCGCGCACCGATGTTCCGCTCCCTGCATACTCGCGGTCGAACTCCGCATGCACCCCCACGGGCAGGCCCAGCGCAGCCGCCCGCTTCATGCCTTCGCGCAAAGTCACGAGATCCGCCTTTGGAAAATCATCGATGCCGCTTCCGGACATGAATGCCTTGAATCCCATCACCCCGCGCTCCGCCAGCGGTGCCAGGTCATCGAGATGCCCGGGCACTAATCCGCCCCACAGCGCAAAATCGCACAGACTCGACGCCTCCGCAGCCACGCGCTTTGCTTCAAAAGCCTCCACGGTGACCAGTGGCGGAGTGGAATTCAGCGGCATGTCGCACACCGTCGTGATACCACCCGCCAGCGCGGCTCTTGATCCAGTGGCCCATCCCTCCCACTCCACGCGCCCCGGCTCATTGAAATGCACATGCGCATCCACCAGTCCGGGTAGTACCAGCAAGCCATAAGCGTCCACGACTTCGCGCGCGCTTGCTTCCTCAAGCGCCATTATCCGGCCATTGGCGATCCCAATGGCGGGGTGTGGCTTTGCTCCCATGATTAGTACATCAAAATCCGGCATTGGATGGGTTCCTTTTCACAAGGCTATTCGAGCAGCCATCGCGGCGAAGCTGCCTAAAAGCGCTTCGCGCTTCGGCGCCGGGAAAACTGCTCCCGGGGAGGTTAATCACATATCCTGTGTCGCAATTGCTCCAGAATCCCCTTTTGAAAATCTGCCTACTACGCATGGCGCACCCCCAGCATCTGGATGAAATCCACAAGCACTGCGATGGCCTTTGCCACGTCGCTGCTCCGCACAGATTCCGCAGGGTTGTGGCTCACGCCGCCTTTGCAACGCACAAACAGCATGGTGACGGGGCAGATTTTTGAGAGAGCCGCAGCATCGTGCCCTGCGCCGCTGGGCAGCGTCATCACTGTGCGCTCGTGGAGCGCCACGGCAGCCGCCATCGTTTCGGTGAGCGCAGCGTCGCACTCCACTGCCGATGTTTCCTGCATGGGGACCCACCCCGTTCTCACATTGCGCCGATGGGCAATGCCCCGGGTCTCCTCCATGATACTCCCCATCGCAATGCGACGTTTGGAATCGTCCATGTCACGCACCTCGAGAGTCAGGGCGACGTTGCCGGGGATGACGTTGCTGGCACCCGGCTCTACTTTGAGTTCGCCCACAGTCGCAATAACTCCGCAACGCTCCACTGCCAGCACTATCTCGGCCGCAGCAGCGAGGGCATCCCGGCGCATTGCCATGGGCACCGTTCCCGCATGTCCCGCCTGGCCGATTACGATCAGGCGCAAACGACTCTGCCCTGCGATGCCGCTTACCACGCCGACCGAGAGATCGTGCTCCTCCAACACGGGGCCCTGCTCGATGTGTACCTCGGCATATCCCAGAAAATCCGCGGAGTTGCGCATCGCCTTTTCGATTCCCTTTTCCTGCACGCGGGCGAGATCGTTTGTTGTGAGAGTGCCGGCCAGTGCCCTGCTGCCCAGGTAGGTAGTCTGGTAGCGCACACCTTCCTCATCGCTGAAGCCCGCAATTTCCACGTGAAAGGGCAGCTCAGCTTCCAGCCTTTTGAGCTCTTCCACCGCCGCGAGCGCCACGAGCACCCCCAGCGGCCCATCATATTTCCCTGCATTGCGCACGGTATCGAGGTGGGAGCCGAGCAGCAGTGTTTTTGCTCCCGGCCGCTTCGATGCCCATCGGCCCAGGAGATTGAACGCTGCATCCACGCTCACCTCCAGGCCCGCCTCCCGCATCCAGTCGCCCACGAGAGCATTCGCCTCGGCCATGGCTGTGGATGCAAAGGTGCGCGTGAGTCGCCCTCTCTCCTCGCTGATGCCGCCGAGCAGATCGCAGCGTCGCATGGTGAGGGTGGCTGGGATACGGCGTGTCTTCATTTCTCAGCTTCCACGATACGTTGAATACGCCCAAGGCGTGCAAAGCAGGGGAACGTGATACCCTGCCACCACATCGGAAATCCGAAAACGGATCGGTACCCGGTCCAAAAAGTCGCGTTGGCCGAAATAGTCGCCCACGTGAAACACGAGCTCGTAGTTCCCCTCGGCCATCTCCGCCGCAGGCAGCAGGAGCGCGCGGCCGTCCGCATCCGTTGTCACGCGCTTTATCACGGCCCCGTCTCGGAAAAGCTCGATAACCATTCCAGGCGCTGGCGTGCCTTTAACCTGGTCGAGAACGTGGGTGCTGAGTTTTGCGCTCATAGGGTGTCTGGGACGAGGTCTGCGATGCGCAGCGCCGCAATTTTGAAAATCTCCCCGAGTGCCGTGGTAATCTCCTGGTCGGTGGAATTTTCCAGTCGTTTCGGAAACGCTGCCAGGATTGCCTCCTTCTTGTTCAACCGTGCGCAAATCACAAATGGAAAACCGAAGCGCTTCCGATACTCCGCGTTATACTGCTGGAAGAGCGCGTTCTCGCTGGGGAGGAGTTGCATGAGGCCTGCAGCAGTCTGTTCGCGTGTCGATTCCGCGGTGAGCACCGCCCGGCCCACGAGGTCGGGGTGGGCGCAAATTAGCGCCAGTTGCTTCTTTCGGTCGGCACTCTCCACCACTTGGATCATCGCTGCCAGCAGGGCCTCCTTGTTTGCAAAGGGCCTCGCCTCTGCTACCTGCCCCGCGATCCAGGGGGAGTGCTCGAATACCGGCCCGGCGAGTGCGATAAACTCACCGGCCGGGCATGTATTCAAGTGTTCGAGCGTAGTTGCCACGGCTTTCGGCTCGCAGTCCTAGCGGGCTGTCCCCTATGGTGCCAAGCGAAAGCGAATGAAACTCACTGCACACCGCTACGGCAAAGGACGAGTCCGCGTCATGAAAGTGCTCCGCGACGGCCCCATCCACTCCATCAAGGAACTCACTGTAAGCATCGCCCTGGAGGGCGATTTCGAGAGCAGCTTTACTGCTGCCGACAATGCACTCGTGGTCCCCACCGACACCATGAAGAACACTGTGAACGTGCTGGCGCGCGATTATCTGGGCGGGGAAAACGAACCCTTCGCCATTCGTCTGGCGCAGCACTTCCTTGCAAAGTATCCGCAAGTCGGCCGAGCCACCGTGGAACTCGAGGAGCGCGTGTGGGGGCGGTTGCAGATTGAGGGAAAGCCCCATCCCCACAGCTTTGCGCAGACCGAGAGTGAGGTGCCCTTCACCCGCATTGCCCTGTCGCGCGACGGCACGCGCCGCCACGAAACAGGCGTGCGCGATTTCACCATCCTGAAAAGTACCGGGTCCGGTTTCACCGATTACCCGAAGTGCGAATTTACCACTTTGCAGGAAACGAAAGACCGCATCATGGCGACTCGCCTCACTGCATCATGGCTATGGCGTACTGAGCCGCTGGACTATCGCCGGGCCTACTGCACCATCATCGCCGCGATGCTCACACCGTTCGCTCAAAACTACAGTGTGAGTGTGCAGGCGACCCTCTGGGAAATGGGGCAGGCCGCGTTGCATGCATGCAATGATATATCCCAGATCACCCTGGCGATGCCCAATCTGCACTGCCTGCCCATCAATCTCGCCCCCTTCGGACGTGAGAACCAAAACGAAGTATTCACCCCGACCGACGAACCGCACGGCCAAATCGAGGCGACCGTGTCCCGCGAATGAGAGCAACGCTTCCAAAGGCATCCGTCCGGGAGATTTCCACAATCATGCGGAATTTGAATGCCTGAAGATATCCTAGCCTCACTCTTGGAAGCTCGGGAGCAGGGCACACCCTGCGCCCTCGCTACAGTCGTAGCCACTCGCGGCTCAATTCCTCGCGAACCCGGGGCCAAGGCAATCATCTTCGCAGATTCGCGAATCGTTGGCACGGTGGGCGGCGGGAAGTTCGAGTCCCTCGTCATTGCCGATGCCATCACTGCCATTGGTTCGCGGGAGCCAATCCTCAAATCCTATCCCCTCCATGAACATAGCGCGGAATCGTTCGGCGCAATCTGCGGAGGTGAAGTAACGGTCTTTATCGAGCCCCAGCTTGCGCGCGAGTCGTTGGTCATTGTCGGTGCCGGCCACTGTGCGCGCGCCATCTGCAAGCTTGCTCGTGAATGCGGCTTCCACATCACGGTGCTGGACGACCGCCCCGATATCCTTTCCCAGTGTGACGCCCATACCCTGCTCTCCACGCCTGCGCCTGATTTCATCGCCGCGCGCCAATGGCGAAGCGGGGAGGCGCTCATCATCGTCAGCCGCAATTACAACCTGGATCGCGAAGCGCTCGCCGCCGCGCTTGCGCATCCCGGCGCGGCCTATCTCGGGATGATTGGCAGTATTCGCAAAGTCACACGCGTGTTCGAGGAACTTCGCGCACGCGGCATTTCCGAGGCGGTACTCGCAAGTGTCCATGCGCCCATCGGTCTCGACATTGGGGCGGATTCCCCCCCGGAGATTGCCGTGAGTGTCATCGCAGAAGTGCTGCAAGTGCTGCGGGCAAGGCCAGGAGGGCATTTGAGGCCGCAACGAACCTAG
This sequence comes from Verrucomicrobiaceae bacterium, assembly GCA_043753265.1. Lineage (GTDB taxonomy): Bacteria > Verrucomicrobiota > Verrucomicrobiia > Chthoniobacterales > Chthoniobacteraceae > SXWH01. Next base: position 5,333 of record JAYUWZ010001264.1, on the reverse strand, counting down.
TTTGGGTTTTTGAAAAAAGATCATGATTCGGGGTTCTGCGCGCCATTGAGTAAGGAGTGACACCGTGGCCTGTCCCGTAGTGGCCGCTCTTTTTGCTGGTGGGTTGTTCTGTAGTGATTCGGGGGATTTCTCCCATGAGTTTTCAGGGTTTGCCGGGCAGGGCACGGCACAGGTGGCGCTTAAATCCATATCTGTGAATTTCAAAGCAACTCTGGGCACGTGCCCGGCGATCGTTCGGGAGTTCCAAATCAAAACACAACTGATACACCAAATATGAAATCCATCAGCATCAAGTCCGCCTTCGCGGCTCTCATCATCGCAGGACTCGGCGCAGGTTCGGCCTACGCTGCCGACTCCGCCACGCAGACCGTCACCTACGAGGTGCAGGCCATCAACGAACTCTCGGTCAGCGCTGCCACGGCATCGCTCACCGTGAACTCCGCGACGGCCGGCGGAGCGCCGAACGTGGCCACCGACGCCACCACGAGCTACGCGATCACCACCAATGAGACCAACCGGAAGATTACGGGCGCCATCAATTCCGACATGCCCACCGGGGTGACGCTCTCCGTCACCCTCGCGGCACCCACTGGTGGCACCAGCACGGGCAAGCAGGCGCTCAGCACCACTGCAGTGAATCTCGTTACCGGCATCGCCACGCTGAATGAGTCGGGCAAGAGCATCAGCTACGAGCTCGCTGCCACAGCCGCCGCAGGCGTGGTGCCTTCCGCGACGAAGACCGTCACTCTGACGATCACCGCTGGTTAATTTCTCTGGGAGGAGGAAACCAAAGCAGGGGAGGCGGCGGTTCGCCGCTGCCTCCCCTTGCCTTTGACCTTTTGCCAAAGCTCCATGAACTCGCTGATCCGCCGCTGCATTCTCGGGCTCTCGCTGTGTGCGGCCGCGCATGCGGCAGACATCGTCGCGACCGGAAGCTGTGTGGAGACCATCTCCTCCGCGGATCTCATCTCCGGCGCGGGCAGCGGCATTCTCAATCCAGAAAGCGGATCGGGAGTCACCACGCTCAGCGTCAGCTCCACCATAGAGACATGGCGGGTGAAAGCGCGGCTCTCCAATGGAAGCTGGAATGGCAATGTATCCATTTGGGTGAAGCGGTCATCCAATGGCAGCGGGTCCGGTTCCATCGCCGGAGGCACTGGCTACATTCAGCTCACCAGCACAGACCAGGAGTTGTTTTCCGGCACGCTGGATCGCAGCAGCATCAGCCTCCAGATGAAGGTCACAGGCCTTACGCCACTGGTTCCCCCTGGCACCTATCAATCCCCAATCATTTTCACCGTCGTCTCACCATGAAGTCTATTCTTCTCATTTTCCTTCTTTTCATCGCGTGCGATGCGTCCGCTGGCGTTGTGGTCATCGGCAATCTCGCGCGCACTTCCAACATCAAGCCTGGCGATAGTTTCGAGGGGGTCATTTTTCTGAAAAACACCGACAAGCATCCCGCCGAGGCACGCATCTTCCAGACCGATTACGTCTCGCGGGCCGATGGCACCAACGAGTACGGAGAACCTGGAAAGACTCCGCGGTCAAATGCCGGCTGGATCACCGTGACCCCCTCGCGCCTCAAGCTCGCGCCCGGCGAAACGCTGCCCGTGCGTTACAAGGGCAGAGCTCCTGCCGATGCGAAGCTCGTGGGCACCTATTGGAGCATGATCATGGTCGAGCCCAGCGTGGCCCCCGCCATCACCCCGGATGGCAAGGTGGATCAAGTAGCCGTGGGCGTGCAGACCACGATTCGCTTCGGCATCCAGGTGGTTACCGAGGTCGGCCCCGGAAAGCGCAGCCTGTGCGTGCAGGACAAGCGTATCCTGGCAGCCGAGGGAAAACGCGCCTTTCTGCTCGATATCGGAAACGATGGTGAGCGGCTCATGGCACCGATGATGACCGTGGAACTCTTCGATGCGCAGGGTGCTACCGTTGGCCGGTTCGATGCCGGCCGCGCCCGAATTTATCCCGGCTGCTCCGTGCGGGCAAAGGCTGATCTCACCGATGTGCCACCTGGCAAATACACTGCGATGGTGCTCCTCGACAGTGGCGATGCCCAAGTAATGGGAGCTCAATATGACATCCAGATTGCTCCGTGATGCGGCCTGGGCAATCATCCTTTGCGTAGTTTCGATTGCGACTGCAGTTGCCCAGCAGTCGGCCATTGAGGTGCGTTCGCCCTCGACGCGTCTGCTGGAGACGGCGCCGGGGCGTATTATCACCGCGAGTGTGGTCGTCGCCAATCGCAGCGGCGAGGCCCACGATGTGGTGGAGCGGTTCACACTGCCGCCGGGGTGCCAGCGGGTGGCCCCGCCGGAGATTCCCTTTCGCCTGGAGCCCGGTGGGCAGAGCGTGCGCGTGCTCGCGGTGCTCGTTCCTGCAAATATGGCGGCAGGCCACTTTACACTTGGCTACACCGCGCAGAGTCGCCGCGATCCTTCTTCCATTGGCAGTGTCGAGTTTGGCTTTCAGGTCACTCCGGTGGACGATCTGCAACTCGTGGTCGAGCCCCGCCCGGATCTCGTGCTCGCGGGCGACACCTACACGGTGAAGCTCGCCGTGATGAATCGCGGAAACAGCCGCATCGCCGTGCGGCTCGCCCGGCGCAGTTCTTTGGGCTTCGACGTGAACGTGGATACTTCCGCCTTCACGTTGGAGTCCGGCGCCTCGCGCGAGATCTTGTGCACGGTGAAGACCGACGCAGCGTATGCTAAGCACACGCGACATGCGGTGACGTTCGATGTCGCCGCCACTTCGGTCTCGGGCAAAACGCTCACTGCCAGCCAGGCCTCCGTGGCGGAAATCATCCCGAGGGTGAGTGGCTCTCGGGATGTGAACCACCATCTGCCGATGCAATTGCGGCTCATGACCCTCGCCGAATCGGATCGCGACCCGCAGTTTCAAGCCGAGTTGTCCGGCGCGGGCTCGCTGGATGAAGCGGGCAAACACCGCGTCGATTTTCTGTTTCGCGGACCGGATATCCAGAACTCCTCGCTCTTCGGCGAACGCGACGAATACGGGGCCAGCTATCGTGGGGAGCACTGGGATATCGATCTCGGCGACCGCATCTACTCGCTTTCGCCGCTCACGCAGAAGCACAGCCTGGGGCGGGGCGGGGGTGTCGTGTGGCACAGCGGGAAGACCGCGGCAGGCGGCTTTTACATGCGCACGCGCTACCGGCAGAACGACACCGAGGAGCTCGGCGCATTCATCCGGCACGACTTCACGCCCAGCTTTCGCTTGCAGGGAAACTGGCTGCGCAAATCCGGCGGCGATCTCATCTTCGCGCATGCGCTTCCGCAAAACATCTTCACCATCGAGTCGCAATACCGCCGCGGAAAGCATCTCGATTTTCGCGTAGAGGCTGGCATGAGCCGCAGCGACAATGGGGACAGCGATTTCGCCTATCGCGTGGATGCGCGTGGCGAGCTTCCCGGAAACCTGAAATACGCCATTGAGCACGTGCATGCGGGGCCAGATTTCCACGGCTACTACAGCGACACGGAGACCACGAATCTGTCGCTCAGCAAATCGTTCACCCCGGCACTGCGTGTGCATGCCACTATGAATCGTTATGCAGGAAATTTGGCCCTGAACGATGTGCGTAGTTCCGTGGTGAACCGCGAGGATTCGTGGAATGCGGGCGCGGAATATTCGCCCAACAAGAAGACCGTGCTTTCCGTGGAGTGGCAGCATGTGGAGCGCGCGGACATTCTCCAGCCGGTGTCCTATGACTTCACCTCGGACTCCGCACGTGTGGGCGTGGGGCACGACTTCGGGCAGCTGAAAATGCAGAGCTTTCTCGACCTCGGCACGCTCGATAATGCACTCACCGGTGAGGGCGGCCCCTTCCAGCGCTATAGCGTCACCGCCCACTGGCAGCCCACGGCCCGGCAGACCTATTCCTTCTTCGCCAACTACGGCCCCAATGCCTTCAGCGGCTCCAGTGAAAAGGCGCTCGGCATGGGTGCCTCGGCCAACTGGAGCCTGCGCGACGACCTCGATGCGAGCGTGAGCTATGCGCGCAACCAGTTCGATGGACTCACCGGCAACCAGCAGGATCAAGCGCTCGCGTCCATCCGCTATCGAATGCAGGACAGGGGCGTCCTTTCGCTCATAGGCCGCTGGTCGCGCTCGGTCACCAAGACCGCCGGCTCCGAGGCTGTCAATGAAGCAGCGGTGATGCTCACCTACTCCATGCCGCTGAGCATGCCAGTGAGCCGCAAGCGCAGCATTGGCACCTTGCGGGGCCAGATTACCGATGCCGCGAAAGGCGGCGGTCTCCCGCGCGTGGTGTTGCAGGTGGGTGAGCACTTTGCCGTCACGGATGAAACGGGGGCCTTCGAGTTTCCCTCACTCAAGCCTGGTGCCTGCGAGTTGCGCGTGGTCGTGGATTCGCTTGGACCCCGCATGGCCATGGTCACGCCCATGCCCATGAAGGTGAAAGTCCGCCCCGCTGAAACCGCGTATGTGGAACTCACGGCCAGCCCTGCCTGCGCACTCACCGTACGGGTGGCACGGCATGAATTTGTGAATGGCAATGCGCTGTCTCCCTCATCGATTACCCGGGAGGCGGGAGGGCAGGAGGGAGTGGCTGTGGAACTGGGCAACGGCCGGGACGTATGGCGCGCACAGACCGATCGCACCGGCGCGGCCACGTTTGATCGGCTGCCGGGTGGAGTATGGACGCTGCGGTTGGCAGGCAATGATTTGCCAGCGCTCCATGTTCTCGAAACGCCCACGCAGGCCGTCACCTTGCAGCCTGGCAGGGTGCGCGAAGTGGTCGTCCGCCTGCTCCCCCTGCGTCGCACCTTGCGCCTTCTCGACCGTGGGACGGTGCGATAGCGGTTCATTTTCGGAAAAACGCCTCGCGGCACTGGGCATGCTCTGCATAGTCGGCATCGGATGACTTCGCTGGAGCAGCAATTTCACACCACGCGGTGGTCGGTTGTCCTCGCCGCTGGCGAGGAGCAGTCGCTCGCGCTTGAAACGCTGTGCCGTGCTTACTGGGGGCCGCTTCATGCGTATGTGCGCTGGCGCGGCAATGGTCCGGAGGAGGCGCGCGATCTCACCCAGGAATTTTTCGCCCGGCTCCTCGCGAAGAACTGGCTGGAGGGTGTGTCGCAGGATCGCGGGCGCTTTCGCTCCTTTATTCTCACCTGCATGCAACGTTTCCTCGCCAGCGCATACGAGCGAGCCACGGCCGCGAAGCGGGGAGGGGGCATCCCCCACGTTCCGTTGGAGGAGATGGAGGAACCGCCCGCGCTTGCGGAAGGCGATTCTCCCGAGCGCGCATTCGACCGCCAGTGGGCCAGGCTCGTGCTGGA
>JAYUWZ010001263.1:0-2313 GCA_043753265.1 Verrucomicrobiaceae bacterium | reverse complement strand
GCTGGCGAAACGGGCGGCACCCTGCCTGCGGTGCTGAATGCTGCGAACGAGGTTGCTGTCGCCGCCTTCATGGAGCTCCGGTGCAGCTTCCCGGCGATCTGGCAGACAGTCGAGCGTGTGATGCGCTCTCATAAGGTGGTGCCCCATGCTTCACTGGAGGAGATTTTGGAGGCGGATGCGTGGGCTCGGCGGGAAGCGGCGATTTAGTTTGAGGATTAGTCACCACTGGAAGTCATCGGCGTAGCGAGCGAAGCCTTGAACTCGAAAAGATGGTCTTTCGGTCTGAACTCCGAATGTGACAATGAACCACCATTCGCAAAGCGAAGGCTGTGTCGCCGTTACACTTTGCCTCGCTACGCTCGCCCTTCGGGCTGCTTCGCAGGCTTTCTCGCTCCGCTCGAATGCCACAGCAGTCCAAGGCGCGGCCCGTGTTGTCCATCCTTCAATTAACCGTTTGAAAGCCCCCCTGCGAAAACCGCGTGCATCCCGCACGTTCCTAGCTACACGTATCCGTCCGCAACATGGATCAACTTTTTAGTATCCTCAAATTCCTAGGCATCCTCCTCGAGGTCGTCCTCATCTTCAATTTGCTCATTATCGTCCACGAGCTGGGACACTTCCTCGCCGCGAAATGGCGGGGACTCTATATTGAGCGCTTCGGTATCTGGTTTGGCAAACCCATCTGGGAGAAGAAGATCGGCGGCGTATGGTACTCGCTGGGCTCCATTCCTGCGGGCGGTTTCGTAAAGCTTCCGCAGCTCGCTCCCATGGAGTCGCTGGAAGGGCAGACCGAGATTCCCAAGGACCAGCTCAAGCCCATCGGCCCTCTCGATAAAATCATCGTGGCCTTCGCCGGCCCGTTGTTCTCCTTCCTTCTGGCCATCGTGTTTGCGGTGGTGGTGTGGCAGATTGGCCGCCCCATGTCCGAGCGCGAGGGCACTCAGTATATCGGGGCGGTGGAAAAAGACTCTCCGGCCGATAAAGCGGGGCTGAAGGTGGGCGACAAGATTGTCTCCATCGACGATATCCCCGTGAAGCGCTTCATGGGCCAGGGTCAGGATGCCATCATGTGGCGCATCGTCCGTAGTGAGGGCGAAACCATCAAAATCGTGGTGGAGCGCGATGGCAAAGAGGTGCCGCTCACCTCGAACTTTGAGAGGGCCAAAACCGCTTTTTACAAGCGCAGCAGCACCCGCACCATCGGTATCATCCCTGCGCTCACCCCGCTGGTGGGCGAGAAAGTGACGGAAGGCAGCGCCGCCGCCGAGGCGGGCCTGCAAAAGGGCGACTTCATCACCCACGCCAATGGCACCCCGCTATACGGCGAAATGGGCATCAGCGACTACATCCGGGATCACCCGGATGAGCCCATCAAGCTCACTGTCGAGCGCGCAGGCCAGACGCTGACGCTTGATTACAAGCCTCGCAACCCGATCGTCACCGGTGTCATTGAGGACAGCCCGGCTGCAAGGGCAGGATTAAAGGCGAATGATCGGCTCCTCTCAGTGGATGGCAAAGTGCTGCGCTCCAGCAGCGCAGTGATCGACCACGTCCAAAAAAGCGGGAAGGTGCCAATCGTTTTTGTGGTGGAGCGAGATGGAAAACAGATCGATCCCATCACCATCACCCCCGCCGACCACGTCGACAAAAAGCGCCCGCTCATTGGTGCCGGATTCGGCGAAAACGACGGCTACATTGTCGATCTTTACGGACGCAGCAAGACCGTGCATCCCGGCCCTTGGGAGCAGATCCAGTTGAGCGTCGGTGCCATTGTGAGCACCCTCGATGCAGTGACCTCACCCAAGAGCGACATCGGCGTGCAACACATGGGCGGCCCGGTGATGATGATGAACATGTATTACCGCCTCTTTGAGCAGAATGAGGGGTGGAAGCTGGCGCTGTGGTTCAGCGTGCTGCTGAACGTGAATCTCGCTCTGCTCAACATGCTCCCGCTGCCCGTGCTGGATGGCGGCCACATCACCCTCGCCCTCATCGAGGCTGCGCGGAAGAAGCCCGTGAATACGAAGATTCTGGAGTGGGTGCAGACGGCCTGCGCGCTGCTCATCATCGGCTTCATGCTCTTCGTTACTTTCTTCGACGTGCAGGACGTCTTTGGCGGAGGAGGCGGACCCAGCAAGGCGGACAGAAACAAATTCCAGTACGCCACGCCCGACGCAACCAAGTAGCGAATCCACCCGATGAGCAGCTTTTGTCCGTCGCTTTACCGCAGCCGGCGCCGCCTTTCCCGCGAGGTTCACGTGGGGAGCGTCGCCATTGGTGGGAGCAATCCCATCCGCGTGCAAAGCATGATCA
>JAYUWZ010001262.1:0-5085 GCA_043753265.1 Verrucomicrobiaceae bacterium | reverse complement strand
TCGGGCTCGGGCACGTTCCACTTGGAGTCGGCGCGAATGCGCACGTCCGCGCCGGTCCCCACTACACGGTGAGGGGTGGCTTTGAAAAAAATCTCCGGGCGGTCTGCGGCGTACACGCGGTCGTACACGCTGCCGCCGTCCTTACTTTCCTCCATGCGTGCGTCGCGGGAACGCAGGTAGGTCACCCCGGCGGCCCATACTTCCTGCGTGCCAATGGGCGCGAGCAGTTCCGTGGGTTTATCGATTGGCTTGCCATAGCTGAGCTGCGGCTCCAGCCAGGCGTGGGGCGATTCCTGGATGAAAAGGTCATCCATGGTGACGCTGGAAAGGAGGAAGCAGTCCTCGCCACGCTGGGCCACGAGGCCGTCCTTGGCACGATATACGGTAATGGGTTGCAGGGTCATGCGGGTGAGAGAATGCGGGGCGGGGGAGATTTTGCAGACAAAAAAAGCGAACGACTTCGCTCTTTCCTGTGAACAACATGCCCAAGCGCCTGTGCAATACGAACCTTCACCTGATGAATGGCGAACATGGCTCCGCGAAAACGGAAGCCGGTTTCACCTCTACGCCCGACAGCAGACCCGCCGCGAAGGCGACGCCGAGGATGTCCTCCAGGATGCGCTCGTGGAATCCTGGCAGAGGTCCCGAGGCATGCCCGACGATGCGCTCGTCTTTGCCACCATCCGCCGCCGGGCGATTGACCTTGCCCGAAGCACCGACCGCCGTGCCGCTCGCGAGGAGGGCACCGAGCCGGAGCAGCCGTTTTTCACGCCCGATGTCGAGCAGCGCGAAACCCAGCGAGTCCTGGAGCAGGCCGTGAATGCACTGCCGCCGAACTACCGCGAGGTGGTGAGCCTGAAAATCTGGGGCGGCCTTACTTTTCAGCAAATTGCGGAAGTCACGAAAGTGCCGCTGAACACGGCAGCCTCCCGCTACCGCTACGCCCTCGAAGAACTGCGCGAAACCGTGAAAGGAATTTTCCAATGAATGATCCCATCGAAGATGCACTGAACCGGATGAAGCCGGCCGAGATGCCGAATGATCTCATGGCCCGGCTCACCGCCGCCCGCTCCCTCATCACCAAGGAGAAGGAGGCCCCCGCAAAGCAGCCCGGCTTCCTGGCCCGATGGCTCCTGCCACTAGGTGTATGCGCCGCCGCCGCAGTGGCCACCGTGGTGGCCCTGAAATATACGGGAGCAACTCCCACGACCAGCACCCCAATCGCCATCAACAAGCAACCCGCACAGAGCACGCCTTTCGAACGTGAGGACCGCTTCGTGAGCGCCCGGGAGGTCGGTATCATCGTTCCGCCCAATCAGCGCCCCATCCGCCTCATGGAGGTGGAGTGGCTGGAGTCCGACACCATCCGCCCGAGCGGAGACGGCCATGCGGTGCGCGTGGAGACCACCCGCAAGGGCGTGGTGCCCATGGCGCTCGAAGTTTACTGACCCTCCCAAAAAACCAACTGACCACTGAACCATGAAGACGCATATACTGAAGTCCACCATTGCCCTGCTGCTCGCGGCCACGCCGCTGGCCCTGGCGCAGGACGTGAAAGAAGAGAAGAAGGAATCCGCAAAAGTCACCGCCGAGTCGAACGCCTCCGGCGAGGTGACTGTGGAAATCGACGTGAACGGCAAGAAGGAGCGCAAGACCTTCAAACTCGGCAACGGCCAGCCTTTCAAATGGGAGATCGAGGACAAGGACCACAAGGCGGGAGCGGCTGCCCGGGTCGGCAAGTTCCTGGAAAAGCGCATCGCCGGCAAAAAGGAGAAGGTGACCTTTCTCGGAGTCGCCGCGGAGCCAGTAGGCGACGAAGTCCGCGCCCAGTTGCCTCTGCAAGCCGGTGAGGGTCTCGCGGTGCGCCACGTAATGCCTGAAAGCCCGGCGGGCAAGGCCGGGGTGGTCGAGCACGACATCCTCACCCGCCTCGACGACCAGATCCTCGTCTCGGGCGACCAACTCCGCGCCCTCGTAAAGATGCGCAAGCCTGGGGATTCCGTGAAGCTTACCTTCCTCCGCAAGGGCGAGAAGAAGGAAGCCACTGTGGCGCTGACCGAGCATGAGGTCGAGGTGGAGCGAGACAACGTGTTCCGCTTTCCCTCACCTGACGGGAAAATCATCATCGGCGAAAACACGAAGGACAAATTGGAAACGGTGGAAAAGCGCCTCAAGGAAATGAAGGACAAGCTCCCCGGCATGATCGTGGACAAAAAGTCCTTCCTCATCGGGCCGGATGGCGCGGTGCAAAAGCTTTATACCGAGAAGCTCGACGAGGTCGTGGAAAACGTGCGCAAGCAGCTCGAGAAATCGCAGACCACGCCCGAGGAACGCGAGCAGGTGCGCAAGTCCGTGGAGGAGGCCATCCGCAGTGCCCGCGAGGCATTTGAAAAGGCGGAGGATCTCATCAAGCGGAAGACCGAGCCGAAGACCGAAGAATTGAAGCCCTGACGCCCTGGGTGCGTCAGCAAGACCAGTGCAAAGGCCGGGGTGGACGGACCCCGGCCTTTGCCATTTTTCTTGGAAGAGTATGGCATTGCATGTTCTGCCCCAACCCACGGTGGATGGCGCTCTCCGAGCCCCACGGCTCTGCCGTCTCTTTGCGCGTTACCATTGGGCATGACGAGGCAAACGCCGAAGGCGCACTTTTCTCCATCTTCAACTGCTTATGGTATCACCTCAAATGCTCGAAAGCGCATGCACAAGCATCGCAAGGAAAAGCGTTCCCAGCAGACAAAGTAACACCACATAGACCACAACCGACGGCCATAACCATTTGACGGCTCCAGAGGCTCTCAAAATCAAAATGCAAAGCGCGCTCAAAAACGACAAAACAGCGGCCACCCACAGTACGTCGAGTATTGGAAAATGGCTGAGCATTATTTGATATTATTCCCCAATGCCGACACGACTCGCACCATCAAAGGCAAATCACCTCTACCACCTCCCCTCTTCCCAAAAAACGACGAGATGTCGAAATACACCTCAAGCTCCTTCCCGTCCTTGGTGGTGATGGAGATCCTGTCGTAGTGCTTCCCTCCATTCGCGAGGAGCGCCTGTCGCTTCACTTTGTGGCCGGGATGCTTGGCCCGAAGCCATTGGTATTCAGCATCCACGCTCTTGACCGGGATGGCCTTTTCGAAGCTGGAGCCATCTGCCTCTTTGCCCTCCACCGGCTTTTCCGCAGCAGGCTTGTCTGATTTCTGGATTTCCGCAGCCGCAGGCGGGGCAAAATGCAAGAGGGCAGCGGCAACGACGAGCGGGAAGAGTGTTCTCATGGCAGGCTTGATTTCCATGAAGGCTGCCACCTTCTGAATCCCCTCACCAGCGACATTTTTTCCCTGAATCTCCACTATTTTGGAGAGCGTTCTTGCCAGCCAGCGTCCCCCTCGCCTAAACCGCGCGGCGTCATCTCCACCCACTACCAATGAATACTCGCAATAAACTCTTTTTGATGATGGTGCTCGAAATCGCCATCTGGGGCGCATGGCAGCCGAAGATTTTCAGCTACATGGGGCAGCTCAATTTCCTCCCATGGCAGCAGGCGCTGGTAGGGAGTGTGTTTGGCATCGCGTCCATCCTGGGCATCTTTTTCTCGAACCAGTTTGCGGATCGCAATTTCTCCGCCGAGAAATTCCTGTCATTCAGCCATCTCGTGGGAGGACTCGCGCTGGTGGGTGCGGCGTTTCAGACGGAATTTGTCCCATTCTTTTCCTGCTTTCTCATCTACGGGCTTCTTTATGTGCCCACGATTTCGGTGACGAACTCGCTCGCCTTTGCGAATATGAAGGACCCGGCGAAAGACTTCGGCTTTGTGCGAATGGGCGGCACCATCGGATGGATCGTGGTGAGCTGGCCCTTCGTCTTCCTCTTGGGCGAGCACGCAACCGCCGACCAGGTGAAATGGATTTTCCTCGTGGGCGCGATCATCTCCTTCCTCATGGCAGGCTACTCGCTCACGCTGCCTCACACGCCTCCGCGCAAGGATGTGCAGGGCCTCGACAAGCTGGCCTGGCTGCGCGCCGCCAAACTGCTCGCCCATCCTTTCGTGCTGGTCCTGTTCATCGTCACCTTTATCGATTCAGTGATTCACAACGGCTACTTCGTCGTTTCCGACGCCTTCCTTACCAACCGGGTGGGAATCGCCGGAAACATGAGCATGATGGTGATGAGTATCGGACAGGTTGCGGAAATCGCCACGATGCTGGTGCTGGGTGTGGTACTCGTCCGCCTGGGCTGGAAATGGACGATGATCATTGGCATTCTAGGCCACGCAGCGCGGTTTGCAGCCTTTGCCTACATGCCGGACATGACGGGGATCATCATTGCCGTGCAGGTGCTCCACGGCATTTGCTATGCGTTCTTCTTCGCTTCCGTGTATATCTTTGTGGATGCAGTTTTCCCAAAGGACGTCCGCTCCAGTGCGCAGGGATTGTTCAATCTTCTCATCCTCGGCGTGGGCATGGTGGTGGCGAGTTTTCTTTTCCCCGAGCTCAAAGGCGCGTGGGTGGACAAGCCGGTGGCCAATGGCGTAGTAGCCCAGGCCTCCGTGCAGGAAATCCTGAATTCCAGCGACGAAGGTAAAAAGATCCTGGCAAAGCCGGATCCCGGCGCCCTCGCAGAATTCAGCCCACTCAAGTCCATGGTGAAGGATGCCCGTGAGAAATCCGGCGCCAAGGATGCCGCTGGCGAGCAGGCCTTGCTGGGCACGCTGATGGAAAAGCCCGAGGTGCAGGCGTGGCTCGCAAAATCGGAGGATGGGAAAGCAATCGTCGCCAAACCGACTCTGGACGCTCTGGAGAAGTATAAGCCACTCGGGACGACCATGAGGGAAGCCTGGCGGCGCTCGGATTGGAAACAGCTCTTCCTCGTCCCCACCATGATGGCGATTGCGGGCATTGTGATGCTCCTGCTCTTTTTTAAACCGCCCACCTTCCGCCCGGAGGAGGCGGCACCCGGCAGCGCCCCGCACTGAGCCAGCTACGGGGGATATGCGGCCGCGTGTCCGCAAATTGATCGAGACGGACATTCAGCATCCCAGTTCAGCGCTCTAAACCTCAAGTGCGAAGCGCCCTCGGAGTGATG
>JAYUWZ010001261.1:0-2318 GCA_043753265.1 Verrucomicrobiaceae bacterium | reverse complement strand
CGCCGCAGATACTCCCGGCTCTGGGTGGCGATGACTTCCGCGCCCTCCTCAAACTTGAACACCTCTACGGATACAGTGCCCCCGTAGCCCGCTTCGCGAAGGGCTGCCGCGATGGGAACGAAATCCACCTCCCCAAAACCGGGCCCCTTCAGATTGGCATCGTTGGCGTGGAAGTATTCGAACTGGCCGGCGCTCTCGCGGATGATTTGCGGGATGGACTTTGCCTCCGAGGACATGGCTTTTACATCCAGAATGATGCTCATGGCGCAGCTCGCAAACTGTTGCGCAAACCGCCTGCCCTCCTCCGCAGTGTTCACGAAATTCGTCTCCGCCGGAGCGAGCGGTTCAAAGCACAGCACCACCCCGCGATCCTCCGCGCGGCGCACCGCATCGCGGAAGACACCCTGTGCCCAGTCCCACGCCTGCTCGTAGGTGACCCCCTCCATCACGTTTCGCTGCTTCGGCGATCCCACAATGATCCGGTTGCCGCCAAGGTCGGCGCAGCAATCCACCAAATCCACGAAGTAGCGGCTCGTCCCGGCGCGCACGGCGGCATCGGGATGTGTGAGATATTTCCCCTCGGCCTGTACGAGGACCCAGTGCAGCCCGCTGATGCCGATGCCTGCCCGCGCCGCCGAGTCGCGGATGCGCGTCCGCTCGGTCGACGAGATATCGGTCACCGACTTTGCGACAGTGAACGGCGCAATCTCCACGAAATCGTAGCCTGCCTTGCGGGCATAGTCGAAGGTGTCGTCGAGGGTCCAGCCTTGGAAGATTTCGTTGCAGATGCCAAATTTCATGGTGCCGACTCTGCAAGGGCGCAGCCGCTGCTGGGAAGAGGAAAGTCACACAGCGGCCCTCGTCTTCGCTACGATTTGGCGGCAGCCTCCGTATGCGCTGGCATTCAAAGAAGGCGGTGCTTACATAGCTGGCAATGAAACTCACCGCTTTTGTTCTATCCGCGCTTCTCGGGGTCGCAGTGGCCGAGGAAAAGAAACCGACTGAGCCCGCAAAGCCGGCAGAACCCACCAAACCTTCCGAGCCTGCAAAACCCGCTGAGCCGGCAAAGGTCGCCGATCCAGCCAAGCCAGCGGAAACCCCCACGGGCGAGATCCGGATCTATGCGCCCACCGACCTTGAGGCACTGAAGGCAGTGAAGGGGCAGAAGATCGTGGTGGAAGGAGTCGTTGCCGGGCTCGGCGCAAACAAGACGGAGAGCATCCGCTATTTGAATTACACTCAGGAATACAGGCAGTCGGTATCGCTCGTATTCTTTGCCAGCACAGGAGCCGGAGTCTTTACGAAAGAAAAGCTCACGGAGTTTGTCGGCAAAAAAGTGCGCGCCAATGGCATCCTCGCAGAGCACAACGGCGCACTGCAAATCAAGGTGGAGACGCTCGACCAACTCAAGGTACAGGAATGAAGACACGCGCGCTTCTTTTCCTCGCTGCCCCGGTAATGGCCCATGCCTGGGACGCAGCCGGGCACATGCTTGTGGGCGAGATCGCTTGGCAAACCTGCACACCCAAGGCGCGGGAAGCCGTGCGCGAATTGGTCGCGACCCTCGACCCTCACTTCAACGCCGGGCAACCCTACAATTTCGTGACCGTCCCTTGCTGGATGGACGATCTGCGCTCACTGCCTCGCGACCAGTATCCTTGGAGCAAGCTGCACTACGTGGATGGCCCAAAGACCGCGGATGGCAGCGAATTCAAAATCCCCGAGCCCCCGCACATCATCTCCGCGATTCAGGACGACCTGAAAAAGCTGCGCGACCCCGCCACCAACAAGGAAGACCGCGCCAAGGCCGTCGGGATGCTGATGCACTGGGTCGGCGATATTCACCAACCGCTCCACGCCACCACGTGGGACGATCAGGGCGGCAATGGCTATGGAATCATGGGGGTGCCGTTCTCCGACATGCTGCCCAAGATGAGGTCAAATCTGCACACTTACTGGGACAAGTCGTTCCGGTTCGATGGCAAGGACGGCAAGATCGTGGAGATGTGGGAATCGCCCAAAGTCGAAACGCGCCCGAAAGGCCCCGGCGAATCCATCATTGCTCAAAAGGCTGCGGAATACATGAAGCAGTTTCCCAAGGTGTCTCTGCCGGAACTCTCGGAGAAAGGCGGCGCGGAAGCATGGGCCAGGGAAAGCCACGTCATCGGCTGCACCAAAGGCTACCCAGCGGGCGACCACCCCCGCGACACTGAGGTGCGGAAGCTGGAGCCGGAATTCGTACACGAGCGCCAGGAGATCGCCGCACGCCGCGTGACGATTGCGGGTTACCGCCTGGGCGAGTTGCTGAACGAGTTGTT
>JAYUWZ010001260.1:0-2320 GCA_043753265.1 Verrucomicrobiaceae bacterium | reverse complement strand
GTCCTGCAACTGGCGAGCGCGCAAGGCGCAGGGACCGGCACCGTCACCGTAAGCAATACCGGCATCCTCAATCTCAGCGCTGCTGCTCAAAATGCCATCAACCTCGCAGGCGGAACAATCGGCGTCGCTGCCAACACGACCATCCCCGGGAACGTGACGGTCACCAGCGACAGCACCGTCAAATCCTTCAACCCCGTAAACAATACGGGTAACTTTGATCTGATCCTCACCGGCCTCCTCCAGGGAACGGGGAACATCAACTACCTCGGCAACACGAACAATGCACCCGACTCCCAGGCCCTCCGTCTCCGCGGCGGTGTCTCGGATTACTCGGGCACCATCACCGTGGGCTCGGGTGCAAAATTTGAACTGCAAACCGCGGTGACATCGGGCAGCCAGATGGGCACGGGCACGCTGGTGGTCACCGGTGGTACCTTCGGCGTCGATCAGGCGGGCACCTTCTCCCTCATCAACCTGCGCAACAACTCCGCCGCCGCACCGACCATCAGCGACACCAACTTTGGCAACAATGTTCAGGTCATTGGCACAGGCACCACGGTTTTCAACATGCTCGGATCAGTCGCTGCGGGCAGCTTCACCCGCATGGGCGAGTTGACGATCGGCAATGCGCAAACGGTCGTCGCCGCCTCGACTGGCAGCCCTGTGTATACGCTTTCCTTTTCCGCAGTGCACCTCAATGGCGGCAATGCCACCTTTGCACCGCGACCAGTGGGAAACACCATCTACGTGGTCAACGATAACATCAGCCTTGGTCCCATCGACGAAACGGTCCCGGGTTCCGGCATCATCATGAACGGTGCCGCAACCCTCACGCTCACCGGCGCGAACACATACACTGGTCCCACGGAACTTCTCAGCGGCACCACCGTATTTGCTGCCACTGCCTCCGTGGCTGCAAGCAGCAGCATCTCAGTGTCCACCGGCGCAATCCTGGATGTCATCGCACTGCCCAGTCTGGCTGTGCCCGCCACGCAGGCGCTGACGATCAATGGCACGCTCAGCGGGAATACAGTCCTTGGCGGTACGCTGGATGGAACAGGCTTTATCAATGGCACCGTGACCGCGCTCACCGGCGGCCTCATCGCACCGGGAAATGGCACAGGCATGCTCTTCACTGGAAACCTGGATCTCCAGGCTGGCTCGTCTCTCGAAATCGAACTCGCAAAGTTCCTCGCCGGCAGCTCGCCTATCGCGGGCTCCGACTACGATTCTCTCTCGGTGAGCGATACCACGTTTGGCGTCACTCCCACCGTCACCCTCGGCGGCTCGCTGGATCTGGCCGTCGGCTCCGGAATCGAGATGAACGATGTATTCACCATCGTGCTCAACAATGGCTTCGACCCCGTCACAGGCACCTTCGCCAGCCTCCCAAACGGCGCCGTGTTCTTCGAGGGAGCCCAAGCCTTCCAGATCAGCTACGCCGACGAAAGCGCCACCGCGGAATTCGAGCTCACCGGTGGCAACGATGTCTCCATCATCGCCGTCCCCGAGCCCACCACCGCACTCCTCCTGCTCGGCGGCCTCGCCCTGCTCGGAAACCGCCGCAGGCGGCAGTAGGCAGGGACGCGCGGCCCGCGCGTCTGTAGTGGAAGATAAGGCGCTCCCTCACCGGGCTCACCCCCGCTTCGGTCGCCGCACAATACTCTGCGTCGCCAAGTCCAGCAGGCACAGCGACAGTGCATCCACATCCAGCGGCGCAATCTGAATGGGGGTATTACGTCCCCGCAGCAAAATCGTCCGCAACGGCACCCGCGCGCGGATTGCCGCCGCTTCGAGCGTGGCAGCCGAAACCACAATCGGCACCTCCAGTTCCTTCGTCATGCTTTCCAGCCGAGCGGTGGTATTCACCGCATCGCCCAGCGCGGAGATAATGGGCGTCTTCGGCGGCCCCATGCGACCCACGATTGCCTCGCCCGTATGCACGCCCACGCCAATTGCCAGGGGGCTCCCCAGTTCCTGTGCGAGGCGCTGGTTGATCGCAGCAAGCTTTTCAAACATCCCCAGCGCGCAGGCGAGTCCCGCACGAGCACCGTCATCGGGCGGTGCATCCAGGCCAAAGAGCGCCATGAGGCCATCGCCGGTGAAATTGGAGTAGTGGCCTCCCGCTGCCTCCACCGCTTCCGCCATCTCCGCAAAGAAATGATTGAGCAGGAAAACCACGTCGAACGGCAGCTTGCCCTCCGCAAGCTGCGTGGAACCCCGCACATCCATGAAAAGGATGGTCACCACGCGCTCGTCTCCAAATTCATGCGCATGGGCCGAGGCTCCCACGCCGGGCAGCACAAGGCTGGGATTCAGC
>JAYUWZ010001259.1:0-5100 GCA_043753265.1 Verrucomicrobiaceae bacterium | reverse complement strand
GGGGATCGGCGGCCATGCTGTGCTCTATTCCAAGGGTGAACTCCACCTCCCCTTGGTAGTTCCATATTTTCCGCTCGCCCGCCCCGTTTCCCATCCTTCATAAATCCAGGTTCATATGGTTTTAGAGATCGTCAAATACGGGAATCCTGTCTTGCGCGCAAAAGGTGCCGAGATCGGCGTTGTGGATGAAAAGGTGCGCACGCTCGCGGCTGACATGATCGAGACGATGAACGCCGCGAACGGCGTGGGTCTCGCCGCGCAGCAGGTGGGTGTGCCTGTGCAGCTTGCGGTCATCGATGTGACTGATGTGAAGGACCGCCCCAGCGAGATGTTTGTGGACGGCAAAAAAGTGAACCCCGAGGCCTACATGCCGATGATTCTTCTCAATCCTGTGCTCGATTTGGGCAAGGAACTTGAGGAAGGCGTGGAGGGCTGCCTCAGCTTTCCCGAGCTCAGTTCCGACATCGTCCGCTCCGAGCACGTGAAGGCCACGGCAAAAACGCTCGACGGCAAAGTCCTGGAGTTTGAGGCGACAGGATTGCTTGCGCGCGCGCTTCAGCACGAAGTGGATCACCTCCACGGCATCCTCTTCATCGATCGCATGAGCGCGGCCTCCCGCGCCGCCATGTCCGGGAAGCTCAAGCGGTTGCAGAAGGACGCGAAGAAGTAGGCATGTAGTCCCGCCTTTAGGCGGAATGCACGGTTCGATTGCCACACAGCTCCGATAGTGCTCGGGGCAGTCCTCGCAAAACTGTACCGCTCCTTCCCTAAAGGCGGGACTACGTGCGCCTACTCCACCAACTTCTTCACATCAGGATTTCGGTGCACCCACACCGAGTTCACTAGGCCCAGTGCAAACATCACCATCAGCGCAAAGGTGCCGCCATAGCTGATGAGGGGCAGGGGAAGCCCAGTGATCGGCATCAGTGCGACCGTCATTCCGATATTCTGGTAAACGTGGAAAAAGATCTGTGCCGTGAATCCACCCACAATAATCAGCCCAAACGGATCCGAGGCTCTCAGCGCGGTGAGCAGGCAGGCAATGAGCAGCACCGCAAACGCCGAGAGAACCACCAAGCCCCCGAGAAATCCCCACTGCTCCCCGATGGTCGTGAATATGTAGTCCGTGTGTGCCACGTTGGCCGGGATCAACCCTAGTTCCAGTTGTGTGCCCTCGGCCTTGAATCCCTTGCCCTGCACACCCGCCGAGCCGATGGCGATGAGCGATTGATTCACCGCATATCCAGCGCCGAGTGGGTCGATCTCGTAGTCGAGGAATGTGACCACGCGTTCTCGCTGGTAGGGCTTGAGCCCAAAGCAAATCACCAGTGGCAGCGCAATGAGGCCCACCTGAAGCACGAGAAGCATCCATCGTTTCGGGATGCCGCTAAACCAAAGCATCGTAAGCACCACAGGCACCCAGACCAGCGTCATTCCAAAGTCCGGTTGCTTGAGAATGAGCGCCATCGCAGGGGCCACAATCACGCCCGAGCACACCAGACGCAGCCACGGCTGCCATGCTTTGCTCAGAGTGAGAAAGAGCCCGAGCGCCAGGATGCCCGACACCACCGCGAGCTGTGAAGGCTGGAACACGCCGAGCGCAGGCAGCCGCAGCCAGCATTTCGCACCATTCTTCTCCACGCCCATGCTCGTATACGTGAGCGCCACGAGCAGGATGCTTCCAAGGTACATGGGGATGGCCGCCCATTTCACCCATCGGTAATCAATAAGCGTGACCACCAGGAAAATCGCAATGCCGATGCCCACCCATTTCGCCTGATTCTGCCAGTAGCGCTCCTCCGGATGCAGGTAGGAGGCCCCGTCGATGAACAGGATTCCCGCGAGGGCAATCACCAGAACGCTGGTAAATAGCAGCCAGTTCATGCCTAGAAGCTTTCGGAGAAAAGGTGTCATGTCCTCGATACGCACGCCGGGCGTGCGCCTTTCGCATCACGCAAATTTAGGCACCGCCGCAAGCAGCTTCCGGGTGTAGTCGTGCTGCGGATTCTCGTAAATCTCCTCGGCGGTTGCGCTCTCCACAATCTTGCCGTGATACATCACCAGCACGTGGTCGCTGATGTGTTCCACCACCGCGAGGTCATGGGCGATGAAAAGGTAGGTCAGCCCCAGTTGCTCCTGCAAATCCTGCAGGAGATTCACGATTTGCGCCTGCACGCTTACGTCGAGCGCGCTCACGGGTTCGTCGCACACGATGAATTTGGGCTCCACCGCGAGCGCCCGGGCGATGCCGATGCGCTGCCTCTGCCCGCCGCTGAATTCATGCGGGTAGCGCTCCATCATCTCCGGCTTCAGCCCCACGAGTTTCATCAAATCCGCCACCCGGTTCCGGCGGTCGGCACGGGACATGGTGGGGAAGTGAATCTCCAGCGCCTCACCCACGATCTGGATGATGGAAAGCCGCGGATTCAGCGACCCAAAGGGGTCCTGGAAAATCATCTGCATCTGCCGGCGCAGGGGGCGGTATGCCCCCCCGCTCATGGGCAGGATATTTTTCCCCTCAAAAAGCACCTCGCCACTCGTGGCTGGGATCAATTTCAGGAGTGCGCGCCCGCTCGTCGTTTTGCCGCTGCCGCTCTCGCCCACAAGTCCCACGGTCGTCCCAGGCTCCACGGTAAAGCTGACATCGTCGACAGCTTTGACGTCCCCGGTGTGGGTGCGGAAAATCCCCGTGCGAATCGGGAACCAGACTTTGAGATTGCGAACTTCGAGAAGCGGCACGCTCCCTGTGTCCGCCGGGTTGGCATTCCTGTCAAGGCGCGGGGTGGGAAAGGTGGTGTGGAGTGGTTGCAGCGGTTGCGGATCGAAGCCGGGAAAAGTGCGCCTTCGGCGTTTGCTTTGGCATGCCGCTCGGAGAGCGCCATCCACCGAGGATGCGCCATTGGACGTTGGGCGTTTGATGTTGGGCGTTGGACGTTCGCGCGAAGCGCGCTAGCTCCGAAACTCCCCGCTCTGCGCCTCCAGCAACTTCGCCACGAATCCCGTGTGGTATTTTCCACGGACGAAATCGGGGTCGTGCATGATGCGCTGCTGGAATGGGATGGTCGTCTTGATGCCGCGGATGATGTATTCGCTCAGAGCACGCCGCATGCGGGCGATTGCGTTTTCACGGGTCGTTCCGATGGCGATCACCTTGGCGATCATCGAGTCGTAGTACGGCGGCACCACATAGCCCGTGTAGGCATGCGAGTCGATCCGCACGCCGCGTCCACCGGGGGCATAGTACAGGTCGATCTTGCCGGGGCTCGGCTGGAATCCATTGAAGGGGTCCTCCGCGTTCACCCGACATTCGATTGCGTGATATTTGAGCTTAGTGTTCTGCATCCAGTGCGAGAGGGGCTGGCCGGCTGCGATTTTGATCTGTTCCTTCACGAGATCCACGCCGTAGGCCTCCTCGGTGATGCAATGCTCCACCTGAATGCGCGTGTTCATCTCCATGAAGTAGTAGCCTCCATTGTCATCCATGAGGCATTCGATGGTGCCCGCGCCCACATAGCCGACCTCGCGGGCCAGCTTCACGCAATCGGCTCCCATCCGCTCGCGGATTTCATCCGACACGATGGGCGAGGGGGTTTCCTCGATGATCTTTTGGTTCCGGCGCTGCATGGAGCAGTCGCGCTCGCCGATGTGCACCACATTCCCATGGCTGTCCGCCATGATCTGGAATTCGATGTGGTGCGGGTTCTCGATGAGCTTTTCAATGTACACGCCCGCATTGCCAAAGGCCTTCTCGGCCTCCGCGCGCGCGGCGTGAAAGCCTGCGACGAGCGACACGTCGTTATGCGCGGGGCGCATGCCGCGTCCGCCACCGCCTGCCGTGGCCTTGATCATCACCGGGTAGCCGATCTTCCGCGCGATTTGCATCGCGGCTTTCTCGTCTTCCACGATGCCGTCGCTGCCCGGGGTCACCGGCATTCCTGCCTTTTTGGCAGTGTCACGCGCGGTGTTCTTGTCTCCCATCGAGCGGATGGCCTTCGATGGCGGCCCGATGAACTTGATGTTGCAGCTCGCGCACACGTCGGCGAAGTGCGCGTTTTCCGACAGGAAACCGTAGCCCGGGTGAATGGCGTCGCAGTCGCCTATCTCGGCCGCGCTGATGATGCGGTCGATCTTCAGGTAGCTTTGCGAGCTGGCACCAGGCCCGATGCAGATTGCCTCGTCGGCGAGCTGCACGTGGAGGCTGTCGATGTCCGGCTCGGAGTAGACGGCAAGCGTCTTGATGCCGAGTTCCTTGCAGGCCCGGATGACCCGGAGGGCGATTTCGCCGCGATTGGCGATGAGTACTTTGTTGAACATGGGTCTAAACGCCGAACGCGGTTTTTGCTTTCTGGTAAAAATCGGCCTCCGACTCGGTTGCCTGGTCGTCGGCCTCAATCAGCTTCGCCAGCAAGGCCAGCGCGAGCTTCTTCACTCCTTCATCCACCAACTGGGTCGAGACCCCGGCCAGATAGTCTTGCGTGGCCGCGTCCGTCTCGTTGGCGGCACGGGCGCGAGCGGTGGCCAGGTCCGAGTATTCCTGAGGGTCCTGGAAGCTCTCCCACCCGTAAGGGCTCAGGAGCGCGTAGAGGCCTTTGTTCTCGGAAAGGCGGAGGTTGTTGTCGGCATACATGCCGAGCAGCAAGAGGTCGAAAACGCCTTCCCGCTGTGGCTGCGTCAGGTTGGTGGGAAACATGCTATTTGGCGCGTACCCGGAAGAGTACCTCGCCGTATTGGACCGGCTTCCCGTTCTCGGCCACGATCTCGACGATCGTTCCCGAGGTGTCGGCCTTGATTTCGTTCATCACCTTCATGGCTTCAATGATGCACACGACGGAATCCGGCTGGATGTCCTGCCCGGGCTTTGCAAAGGGCTGGGCGTCTGGCGAGGCCGCCGAGTAAAACGTGCCCACCATGGGAGAGGTGATGTCTTTTAGTTTTTCGCCGGTGGGCGCAGGGCCTGCGGGCCCTCCTGCCACGGGGGCGGCGACTGGTGAAGATGCTGCTGCCGGAGCCGCCGCGTGCACGGCTATCGGAGCGGTAGTAATAATGGGATCGGAGCCCCTTTTCAGGGTCACTTTAAACCCTTCCTGTTCCAGTTTGAAT
>JAYUWZ010001258.1:0-10600 GCA_043753265.1 Verrucomicrobiaceae bacterium | reverse complement strand
CCGCCCAATCCCACCCATCTAGACATCGACACCGCGCTGGCCAGCGGAAACCCCGTGCTCGTCAAAGTGCTGCTGGGCGCCACATTCCAGCACTGGGTGCTCCTCGTGGGCCGCGACGGCCAGGAATACCTCATGAAAGACCCCCTCGGCACCGGGGCCTCCGTAACCCCGCTCTCATCGCTGAACAGCGACATCTTCGCGGTGCGCATTGTGGAAAAAGCAAAACCGTAAGACAGGCGCAAAGCGCGCGAAAGCCAGAGGGAACATCAAAACGATGCCAATAGTTGCACGTTTTTGTCGTCTTCTGTCGTCTTCTATTGACAAATGCTATGGAAAGATTGCATGTTACGACATGGATTCCACCGGAGAATCGCTATCACAGATTCGCAATCGCCTGCGATTGTCCCAAGAGGAGTTCGCAAAGCGTCTTGGAATTTCTCGGCAACATCTGTCGAAATTAGAGAACGCCTCGCAGCCCTTGTCACCGAAGCTTTCCCAGCGGGTCAATGATCTGCTGCACAATATTGGTTTTCAACCCCTCGATCAGAATATTCGGGCTATTCGCGTCCGTTCGTGGGCGCAAGCGGGGAGCGGAATCGATTTTGAAGAACTGCCACTTGATTGGCAGAAGCGTCTAGCTTCCGATTGCCCGGATCAAAAAGCATTCGCAGTGGAAATTCAGGGGGACTCGATGGAGCCCAAATTCTTTCAGGGAGACTTGGCGGTGTTGATGCCGGGCCAATCTCCTCGAAACGGAAGCTTGGTTGTCGCTCGATTGGAGAACGAAGGAGTGGTATTCAAAATTTTTACCGCCAAAGACCATCCATCGCTCCGGCGGTGTTGCTTCACGAGTTACAACCCCGTATTCCAGCCCATTGAAGTTCCAGAAGACAAAATCCTTTGGAATTACCCCGTTTACCAAGTCGTTCGCCAGATTTGGCGTTGATTTCGCATGGATTTTTCAGCCGTCATCAAAGCCCTCGGATATAGCACCTCGGAGAACTTTCTCCAGCGGGGCAAGGCTGCGTTTGCTCACGCTCCAGACATCGGCCACATTCTGCGCGCGGCGGCTCGGAAACGCGCTTGTCGCTTGGAGGGAGTGTATACGCTGCGTCCATTTCATAGTGGCGGCTCTCTGGTTCCGGTGGTGTATGTTTGCGAGGCAGATAGCATTGCGGCAGCGGACGAAATTCACCGACTTGTCTGGAATCAGGACACCGTTCCCTTTCTCCTTGTTCGCACGCCAGCAGGCTTGCGTCTTTACTCGGGCTTCAGGCGCAATGGCACGGATGGCAGCGGGGAAGAGGGCATTCTTGAACCGCTCGTCCAATTCAACGCAATCGCCGAGCAACTTGCGGAGTTTCGTTCGGATGCCATCGATTCCGGAGAACTCTGGCGTAGGCGAGCGGGCGACGTTCAGCCAGACAAGCGCGTTTATTGGAGTCTGCTGGAGAATCTCAAGCAACTCGCAAAGAAGTTCCGCGATGAATTCGGTGCGACGAAGGTCAGGGGCATTATCCATCCGCTCATCGGCAAATACGTCTACCTCCACTACTTGAAGGACCGTGGTTTCCTTTCCGAACGAAGGCTGGAGGAATGGAAGATCGAGCATGATTCGGTATTCACTCGCAATGCTACCGTCGCGGGATTGCGTAGCGTTTGCAAAAAGCTCGACGAGTTTCTCAACGGCCGCGTTTTCCCACTGAAGTTCTCTGGCCCAGATGCTCCCACGCAGGAGCAAATCCAGCGCATCGCTGGAGCGTTCGCGGGCGACACGTTCGATGTCGAGTGGCAGTTTCACCTTCCTTTCACAGCTTTCAAGTTCGACTTCATCCCCATCGAGACACTCTCGATGATTTACGAGCAGTTTCTTCATCTGTCCGAAAAGCCCGACAGCAACCATGATGATGAGCACACCGAGGGGCGTAAAGCTGGCGCGTACTATACGCCCATCCCGGTCGTAAACTACATGCTCGCTGAAATGGATAAACGCCGCCGTCTCCAACGCGGTGTCCGAGTTTGGGATCCGAGTTGCGGCTCGGGAGCGTTTCTCGTCCAGTGCTATCGCCGCCTCATCGAGCGGGAATTTATCCATCGCAATAAGAAGGCCACCCCTCACCAACTCGCCACACTTCTGAAACGCCATATTTTCGGCGTGGATATGGATGAGAATGCGTGCAGCGTCGCCGAGTTCAGCCTCTATCTCACGCTCTTGGACTACGTAGAGCCCGCTGATCTAATAGAGCATCCGAGCTTCCGCCTGCCGACCCTCCGTAAGAACAACATTTTTTGCGCCGACTTTTTCGATGTGCAGTCTTTCCCAACGAAGTTTCATTGGACGGTCGGAAATCCGCCTTGGAAGAAACTCGTTGGGAAGAAAGTCGAACCACGGGACGAGTTGGCGATGGAGTGGATGGAGAAAAACGCTAGGGCAATGCCAGTGGGAGATAATTCTCTCACACAGGCATTCGCGTGGCGTTGCCGCGAGTTCATGGTCGAAGGTGGCGAGTGCGGTCTGCTCATTCCATCAATGACGCTTTTCGAGGATTTCTCGCAAGATTTCCGCCGAGCGTTCTTTCGTGAGCACCGACTCCATGCGGTGGCAAACTTCTCGAATCTCGCGGAAGTGCTTTTCGCTGGACGGTCACGCGTACCGGCTGCCGCGCTGTTTTACGGGCTGCGGAAAAAAAAGGCCGTCCCCGATGATTTGGAAATGACCGTGGTATTCTCTCCGTTGGTGGCGAATCAGGAAGGAACTCGCCCACCCACCGCGGGCATTCGCACAGAGACGTGGAGCATCACGGTGAATGGCGACGAGGTTCGCGAGTTGCCGTACTGCGAGATTGGAAGCGGCAGTGGTTTGCCTTGGAAACTGGCGACTTGGGGATCGGGACTCGATGCATCGCTCCTCGGGAGGATGCAGCGAATGTGGCCCCGCTTGGAAGATGTTGAAGCTCCATGGCATTCTAGGAAAAAGGAATTTATCGTTTCAAAGCCAACGCAGATCTTCAAAATCAGCGAAGGACTTCAAGTGCGAGGAAGCAAAACCCAAGATGAGGTTCAGCGAGTAACTGCAATTGCCGAAAAACCGATCATTGATGTTGTCGCGCTTGCTCGTTATAGGCACCTCTTTGCATTTCCACCGTTCGCTGTTACCTCGCTTCCGAAGGGAAAAGAATATGCACTGAAGGGCCGGACTGAACGGCCACTTATCATCTGCCGCCCGCCGCATGTTATTGTGAGCGCAGCACGTAATTTTGCGGTTTACAGCGATGAGTTTATCGTAGTGCCGCCTCGGCAAATCGGAATCGTGAGTGTGGACGGGAATCGCGCACTGCTCAAAGCGCTAGCACTCTATCTCAGTTCCGACTTCGCCTACTATCATCAGTTTCTTACGACAACGGAGCTAGGAGTTAAGCGAGACCGCGCCACTTTGGAATCCCTGCGTCAAATCCCAATCCCGCTGCTGAAGCTTTCACCTGCCGAACTTGAAGAATGGGCGACATTGCACGACCGGCTCGCGGGCACGAAACCACGGCTCTTACCGGACGCCAATCAGTCCGAACCCGATAAATCGTCCGCAGATGATGGACAGGATGAGCTGGTGGAGGAGCTAAACCGACGTGTCTTCGAGGCACTTGGGATGGATGAATCCGAGCGCGCACTGGTTCACGACCTCGTGCATGTACGCCTCGCCCTTAACGACGGCAAGGTGGGCCGCGCCGCAACGCGAGGCGCCGACCCCGACGAACTCCGCACCTATGCCGAATGGCTCCAGCGCGAACTTGACGGAAACGCGGACGGCAAAACCCGCCATTCCGTGACGGTGCTGCATGATGCACGCTCCGGCTTCATCGCCATTGAACCCGCAACAGGCCGTGCCGCAGCGCGCGTAGTCCGTGCAAATTCCACCGCCGCGCAAACGCTCGAACGTACCCGGGAACAACTCCGCGAGGAACACGCGCAATGGGTGTATTTCGACCGCTCGCTGCGCCTGCATCGGGGAATGCAGACATACCTTTTCAAGCCCATCCAACGAATGCACTGGACGCGCAGTCGCGCAATGCTCGACGCGGCGGATATCGTCGTCGACTCAATGCGTGGAGAGGCGGAAGGAGGCCATGACGAATAACCCCGCTTTCGATCTGTTCGTCCAAAGGGCGCACGAACTTCTTCAAGCCGGATATGCAGCGATGGATGCAAAGGCCTGGAATCTCAAAAAGGAGCCGGATATTTCGGGTGAATTGACCGCAGAGATCAGAAAGTTGATTGACGATACGTCGCGTCGAAAACCATGGATGCGCCTCTGGACGCCGATCAACGACGAACCCGAGGACGAAATTCGTAAACCGATTGAGAAACGCCGTCTCGGAAATCGGCGCAGACGCCCGGACATTAAACTCAAGTTCGGCGGACTACGCGGAACCCTGTATTTCCGCTTCGAGGCGAAGAAATTCTCAGGCACTGGTGACTACACAGACCTTATCAGCCACGAGGATGGACTCGGCCGATTCTTACGAAAGGTGTATGGGCGCGAAGATGTCGCGGGTGGGTTGATTGGATACGTTCAGTCAGAGTCAATTCAAGCGCACGTGGATCGAGTGAGAACCGCTTTGGTGTCAGACAGCAAAAAGTATCGTGTCCAGAAAGATGGACAGTGGACTGCCGTTTCCTGGAAGAATGGCCCTGCATACTGTTTCAGAGTCTTGCATACGCGCATCGCAGGACCGCCCGTAATTATTTTTTACACTTTCCTGCTTTTTAAGTAATTGGTCAGCGGCGGCTCCCGATAATGAGCCAAGCATTAGAAATGCGCGCCCCGGTGTCCTCCATCCCCAGTGTTGTTCGCAACCCGCGCCCGAAAAAACCCGCGCCCCAACATTTGCCCTTCTTGCAGTCCATGCTTTCATTGTCGGTTCATGCCATTCCATCTCGATAGCAGGATGAAGCCGCAGGGCGACCAGGCGCAGGCGATTGCGAAGCTCACGAAGTCGCTGGAGGCCGGCAACCGTCACCAGACGCTGCTGGGGGTGACGGGGAGCGGCAAGACGTTCACGGCGGCGAATGTGATCCGCAATCTGGACCGGCCCACGCTGGTCATCTCGCACAACAAGACGCTGGCGGCGCAGCTTTACAGCGAGTTTCGCAGCTTCTTCCCGGATAACGCGGTGGAGTATTTTGTGAGCTACTTCGACTACTACCAGCCGGAGGCGTACATCCCGCGCACGGATACGTATATCGAGAAGGACTCGTCGATTAATGATGAGATCGAGCGTCTGCGCCTCTCCACGGCGGGGGCGCTGCTGTCGCGGCGGGATGTGCTGGTGGTGGCGAGCGTGTCGTGCATCTACGGCCTGGCCTCGCCGCAGGACTTTTTGGAGATGTTGCTCACCATCAAGGTGGGGCAGATCGTGACCCGCGACACGGTGCTGGCGAAGCTCGTGGAGATGCTCTACGAGCGCAACGATGTGGCGTTTGATCGCGGGCGCTTCCGGGTGCGTGGCGATGTGGTGGAGGTGCACCCTGCGAGCGAGGATGACCAGGCGGTGCGCATCGAGTTTTTTGGCGACGAGTTCGAGCGCATCACGCGCATCGACCCGCTCACCGGGCACACGCGCGAGCAACTCACGCACATCGCGATTTTTCCGGCGAAGCAATTCGTGACGCCCGCCGACCGCATGCGCGTGGCGATGAATGGCATCAAAGAGGAGATGCTGGATCGGGTGGTGGAGTTTGAAAAACAGGGCAAGCTGCTGGAGGCCCAGCGCATCAAGATGCGCACGGAGTATGACCTGGAGATGATGCAGGAGATGGGCTTTTGCCAGGGAATCGAAAACTATTCGCGGCACCTGAGCGGGCGTCCGCCGGGCTCGCGCCCGTACACGCTCATGGACTTTTTCCCGAAGGACTTCCTGCTGGTCATCGACGAGTCGCACGCGACCGTGCCACAGGTGGGCGGCATGTACGAGGGCGACCGCTCACGAAAGACCACGCTGGTGGATTACGGGTTCCGCCTGCCGAGCGCGCTCGACAACAGGCCGCTGAAATTCCCCGAATTCATGGAGATTGCGGGGCAGACAATTTACGTGAGCGCCACGCCGAGCGAATTCGAAATCCGCAACAGCATCGTGGGCAACAGCGGCTACGTGCCGTTCACCCGCACGCAGATGGGCACCGAGATCGCAGTGCCTGCCGTGGTCGCGGGGGAAAATCCCACGCTCTCCGAGGATCGCGTGGCCGCGCCCGAGCCGCCGCAAAAGCGGACGTATGTCCTCAAAGACGAGGGGCCGGTGGCGGATCGGCCTAAGACCGTCGTGAGACCCAGCGGCGGTGGCGAGCCGGTGGATAAATTCGACGTGTACACGCCGGGCGCGGCGCTGGTGGTGGAGCAGATCATCCGCCCCACGGGGTTGCTCGATCCGCGCATCACCATCCGCCCGCTGAAGGCGCAGATCGATGAAACCATCGAGCTTTGCCGCCAGCGCGTGGAGCTCAACGAACGGGTGCTCATCACCACGCTCACGAAGCGCACGGCGGAGGATCTGAGCGATTACCTGAAGGACGTGGGGCTGAAGGTGCGCTACCTGCACAGCGACATCGACACCATCGAGCGGGTGGAAATTTTGCGGGCGCTGCGCAATGCGGAGTTCGACATCCTGGTGGGCATCAACCTTCTCCGCGAAGGCCTCGACCTGCCCGAAGTGTCGCTGGTGGTCATTCTCGATGCGGACAAGGAAGGCTACCTGCGCTCGCAGACCTCGCTCATCCAGACCGCAGGCCGTGCCGCGCGCCATGTGAATGGGCAGGTTTATCTTTTTGCGGATGCCGTCACGCGCTCCATGCAGGCGCTGCTCGACGTCACCGAGTACCGCCGTGCCCGCCAGATGGAGTACAACGAGCTGCACGGGATCACCCCGCAGAGCGTGAAGCGCGCGGTGCAGGAGAGCCTCCACACCATCCTGAAAGGCCGCGAGATCGAGTCCTCCGTGGTGGCCGAGCAGCCCGGCGGGTTCAGCCTCAGCGAAACCCTGCGCGAACTGGAGGAGGAAATGGTGCAGGCCGCCGGAAACCTCGAATACGAAAAAGCCGCGCTCCTCCGCGACCAGATCGCCGAGCTGAAGGCGGGTACGGGCGTGGATAAAATCGAGCCGAAGAAGCGGCCAGTGACTTATGGCAAGCCGGGGAGGCGGAAGCGGTAGGAATGTAGCGCGGACATCCTGTCCGCATGGAGCCCCGCGAATTTCAAAACATGATGGTAAAGCAATACAGTTGGAGCGGTTTGGCCGGTTCTTGGCGGACAGGATGTCCGCGCTACTCTGGCACACCCCTTGCACATACGACCCTGATGCTCCGAGCCCTTTTCTTTCTATTCCTGACCGCCGTCACCGCCGCCGCCCAGCAGCCGGATGGCGCGCTGGTGCAAATCCCGCTGGAGAAGCTCAGCGACCGCTCCTTCACTGCTTACGGGCAGATTGCCATGAAGATTGGGGATGATGTGAAGCCCGGCTGGCTCCATGCGGAGACCGAGCATTTCGTCTACCATTTCACCGACCCGGCCACCGCCGCCGCAGTGTCGGTGGAGGCGGAATTTTACTATCGTGTGATTGCCGGGGAACTGGGCCGCGACACGGCGAAGTGGGAGAAGAAGTGCCACGTGTTTCTTTTCAGCGACGAGATTTTGTGGGGCGCCTTCAAGAAGGTCGGCACGCTGGAGCCGTGGACGGGTGGCATCCACTCGCAGGGCTCCCTTTTTCTTTTTCGGAACAAAGGCTGGATGGCCCGGACCAACACGCTGCCGCACGAAATCTCGCACTTGGTCTTCGAGCGATTCGTGGGTGCCGGGGTGCCGCTGTGGCTGAATGAGGGTTTCGCAGAGTATGCGGCTACGCGGTGTCAGGCGTCCTTTTATCGCGCGCGCGGATTTGATGCGAAGCCGAAGGCCAAGACCGTGCCCGCTGCGCTTTATATTCCTGTGGCGCAGCTCGTCGGTGCGGCCGTGTATCCCGGCGAGGAGACGTCCGTAATGGCTTTTTACCACGAGAGCGAGAAGCTCGTGCGGTTCCTGGCCGCAGCGGACAAGAAGGCGTTTCTCAGCTTTCTCGATGCCATGGGAAAGGGCGCGAAGTTCGAGACGGCACTATCGGCAAATTACGGATCGCGATTCCCCAGCATTGACGCCTTGGACAGGGAGTTTAAGCCGTATGCCACTTCACCGCTCCGACCCAACTGATGCCTAAACCTGCTCCACTCCACGCCGTGCTCGGCACAGACGATGTCGAAGTAAAGCGCGTGGCCAGGGAGCTTGCGGCGCAGATGGCGGGGGAGGGGGAATTTGGCACGGAGACGATCGATGGCCAGGTGGAGGATAGCGGGCAGGCGGCGCAACGCGTTTACCAGACCATCGAGGCGCTGAATACCTTCGGCTTTTTCGGCGGTGCGAAGCTCGTGTGGCTGAAAAACGCGAACTTCCTGGGCGACGACCGCACGGGCAGCGCGCAGTCCACGGTGGAGGCGGTGGAACGTCTCACGGAGCTGCTCAAGAAAGGGCTACCCGACGCCACGCGGTTCCTGCTCAGCGCCGGGGCGGTGGACAAGCGGCGGCGGTTTTTCAAGACACTCGGAGACATCGCCGAGGTGCAGGTGTACGACCGGCTCGACAATACCAAGATGGGCTGGGAGGAACTGGCCGCACCGCTGGTGCAGGATTGCGCGCGCGCCCGCGGCCTGTCGTTCGAGTCCGGCGCGCTGGAGCTTTTCACCATGTTCACCGGGGGCGACCGGCGGACCATCGAGGGCGAGGTGGAAAAGCTCGACCTCTACCTCGGCAAGGAGCGCCGCCAGGTGACACTGGATGATGTGCGGCTGCACACGCCGTCCTCGCGGGCAGGCATCATTTTCGAGATCGGCAACGCCATTGCCGCGCGCGAGTTGAAGCGCGCGCTGGAGTTGCTCAAGCAGTTGCTCTTTCAGGGCGAGAGCGAGGTGGGCATCCTGCTCGCCACCATCATCCCCACCGTGCGCAATCTGCTCCTGGCAAAGGACCTCATGGTGCGCCACAAGCTTTCGCGCCCCGCGCAGCCATTCTCCTTTGGCAAATCGCTGGAGCGCCTGCCCGCCGAGGCCATCGCCCATCTGCCGCGCACCAAGGAGGGCAAGCTGAGCACCTACCCGCTCGGCCTGGCCGCGCAAAACGCGCACCGCTATCAACTCCCGGAGCTGGAGGCGGGCTTGAAAGCCTGCCTCGAAACAAACGTGGCGCTCGTATCGGCCCCCACGGATGGCGAGGTGCTGCTCAGCCAGTTGCTCGTCCGCATCATCGCAAAATAATCTCTGTCCATGAAACTGCCCATCCTCCTCGCCACCGCTGCCCTCGCCGGGGTTGCACTCGTCACACCCGCCGTGGCGCAGCCTCCCGCAGGCAAGCCGGCACCGGGGAAGGAAGCTGCCAAGGGCAAGTCCATCTTCGAACGGGTGAAAGCCATCATAGTAGAGCAACTCGGCGCTGAGGCGGCCAAGGTCACACCCACCAGCAAAATCGTCGCAGATCTCGGCGCGGACTCCCTTGATGTCGTGGAATTGGTGATGGCGATGGAGGAGGAGTTCAACATCGAGCTACCGGACGAGGAGGCGGCAAAGATCGTGACGGTGGCCGATCTGGTCAACACCGCGACCAAAAAAGTGGCGGCCCAAAAGGCTGCGAAGTAGTTCCCGAAAAGGTTCCAGAATTTCCCGCTTGCACCCCGGCGATTTTCCAGCACTCTTGCCAACCCTGTAACAAGCAAACGGATGGGTGGCAGAGTGGTCGAATGCGCACGCTTGGAAAGCGTGTTGGGCCTAAACAGTCCACGAGGGTTCGAATCCCTCCTCATCCGCCACTTGGAACAAGAGTGGTCGTTCAGCGGAGCAGCACCGGCTCCAGCCATAGACCCCAGTCGGAGCGGTTGCCGTCGCCGGCGTCGGAGACTTTGAATTCGAGCTGGCGGGCGTCTTTGATCGAGATGTCGAAGGGGGCGGTTTCGCCGTCGCGGAGGCGGGGGCTGTGCCAGACTTCCTTGCCGTCGGCGATGATGCTGGAGACTATGGAGCCGTCGCGGCCCTGGGCGAGGGCAGCGGTGCCTTTCAGGCGGGTCCATTTTCCGTCGAGATTCCATGCGTGGCGGGCGGGTGCGTGGGCGACGATGCCTTTTGCGAAGACGCGGCCGCCGGCGACGAGCAGCGGGTCTTCGCCCGGCAGGCGGTTGTATTCCGGGCGGCTGTAGCCCACGGAGACTTCGGCGGGTGTGGTGTCGGAGAGGTTGTAAGTTTCGCCCTCGGCCACGGATGGCGCGGGTGCGGGTTTCGCGTCGAGCGTGCCTGCAAGGGCGCGGGCCACGGCGAGCACGCGCTCGGAGGGGTGCGCTTTTTCGATGGCCTGAAACTCGCGAGCGGCGTCTTCTTTTTTCCGGGCGTTCACGGCGCCGATGAGCGGGGCGAGTTGCTGTTGCGCGAAGGCGGCGGCGATGTCCACCACGCCATCCTTTTCCACAAAGTACGGGAACTGTGGCTCGGAGCCAAACGAGGCGAAGGAAGTCATCGCCCCATTGGCTTGGGCCACCACCAC
>JAYUWZ010001257.1:0-2324 GCA_043753265.1 Verrucomicrobiaceae bacterium | reverse complement strand
CTTTTGCAATTGCAGCCACTGGCGTGGGAAGGCCTCGGCAAATCGCTGCCCCTTCGCATCCTTCAGCATCCGCGCGACCTGCGCCCGCAGCACCTCAGGCTCGTGCAATTTTCCGCTGCGCGCAGCGTCGAGCAACGCGGCATCCGGCATGGTGCTCCACAAAAAATACGACAGGCGCGAGGCCAGCTCCCAGTCATTGATGCGCTGCGTGTTCTCCGTCTCAGAGCCTTCCACGAGGTAAAAGAAATCCTTCGTGCAAAGCACCGCGAGCAGCCCCGTCTTCATCGCCGCGTCGAATTTCTCGCCACTCGCCATCTCGTTCTCCACGAGCTTCACATATTGCTCCACCTCGCCGGCTCGCAGGTCACGGCGAAAAGCACGCTGCGCAAAACGTGTCAGCACCTCGCGCACCTGCCCCATATTGCCAATCTCCGTCGGCATGTATTCGCGCTGCGCAAAAGTCGGACCATCGCTTAGCATCGGTCCCTCCCACTCCACCCAGTCCACGATGAGGAATGGGGTGATGGGTTTGCCCTCCTCATCCGTAAGCTTGGTCTGCCACGGACGCCGCCCATCCTTGATGGTATAAAACGGAATACGCGGATCCGCCCGCCCCGAGCGCGGCAGGTTCGACGGGCCCGGAACGTCGTTGCTGATCCGCACGTTCAGATTTCCCGCTGGCAGATGCGTCTGAAATTCCACCACGATCGGCTTGTCCTCCTCAGTCACGATGTCCTGCTCAAAAAGCATGCGATCCAAATCCGGCGCGTAAATCGCCAAATGCGGCGCCCGCCCTCCCGGGGGCTGCAATCCGCTCAATTGCACGCGCACCCGGTATTCGCCCGCCACCGGCAGCGCCTGCCCGGGCCCCGGACGCCCACCTGAAAGATCCGCACCCGGCCACAAATCCACGCGCACCTTGTCCGCCAGCCCCTGAGCGGCGAGTTCCTCGCGATTTGGCCCGCCCCGCAATTCGATCGCATCCTTCCGCCTGGAGAATCGCTGCGGCGGCTTCACCGGCATCGCCTCAGCCAGGATGCTCTCCGCTGCCGCAAAATATTTCTCCACGTGCGAAGGCGAAAGCGACAGCACCGAGCCGATGCGCTCAAATCCATTCCAGTCCTGGTCCTCCGCGAGCCCCGTGGGATCGGCCACGTCAAATCGCACCCCCAGCAAATCCTGTATCGTATTCGCGTATTCCTCCCGCGTCAGTTTGTGCAGCGTCACCCGCTCCCGCGCCGCGAGCCGCGCCGTCTCACCCTCCTTGATCTGCCCCGCCATCCACTCCACGATTTTCGCAGCGTCCTCGGCTTTCGGCTGCTTTTCGTCCTCCGGGGGCATCGAGCCGGAGCTCATGTGATCCATCACATCCGCCCAGCGCGCCGCGGTGGCACCGGACGTAAAATTGCGCGACATCGTATCCAGCCGGAATTCCCCCTTCTGCTTCTTCTCCCCATGGCACCGGTCGCAATACTCGCGAAAGAAAGGCTTCACCACCTCCTCAAACCCCGCCGCCCCTTCCGCAGAAGGCTCGGCAGCCCTCATCGGCGACGCCGCGAAGGCAAGAAACGGGAGCAATAAAAGCGGAAAGTGACGGGTAAGAAACATGCAGACTCGAACAACAACACCCCAACCCGCAAAACCTTGGCCTCCAAGACACCAGCGCCGAAACGAGCAACCTCGGTGGATGGCTCTCCGAGCCCCACGGCTCTGCCGTCTCTTCGCGCGTTACCATTGGGCATGGCAAGAATACGCCGAAGGCGCACTCTTCTCCGTCACATCAAAAACTTTGGAGGAGCGGCATGCATTCATGCCGCTCCTCCAGTTGGAATTGTTCAAGTCTCCCGGCCCATCGCCGGGAATGTCCTACCGATGATGCCCGTGGCGATCCACGTGGTGTCCGTGCGAATCGACGCGATGCCCGTAGCGGTCATAGCGAGGCGCCGCACCACGGTGATGCGGGTCACGGTACTCGCAGTCGTTGCGATACGAGTGCGATTGGTAGTAGCGATAGACGCGGTAACTGCGGCTGTCGCGGTAGCGGCGGTCATCATCCCTGCGATGGTCGTGCCGGTCCCTGGCCTGCGCTTCCGCAGGAGCGAAGATGGCGATGGCGCTGAGAGCGAGTGTTGCGAGTAGTGCTTTCATGTGAATTGCGATTGCACCTACTCCGACGAGCCCCCCTCCCGCTTTATTCAACAATTATGTGTGCGTAGTAAAATCAAGGGAGCAACTACTCAATTGAGTCAGCCTAAAAATTCCTATCCGGGTTGACGGGGGCCACGTTGCCAAAGATTTTCGCCCGTCCGGGTTTTTTACTCCGG
>JAYUWZ010001256.1:0-5116 GCA_043753265.1 Verrucomicrobiaceae bacterium | reverse complement strand
GAAATCGGAGGTGTAGGCGGCTTTGAGTGGGACGGGATCGCCGGGCTTTTGATTGCGCACGCGCTCGGCGGACTCGGCTTCGCGCTTGCGAAATTTTTTCCTCGTCGGCGTCGCTCCACTGGCCGCGCTTTTTCAGCTCCGCGACGATGAGAGGCTTTTTGTTCTGCTTGTCGCGCTGGACGTCGTAGAGCGACTCGATCATCGCGTCGTACTGCTTGGAGCCCGTTGCATTCATCAGGTCGATCATTGACTCGACCACGTTTGCGCACGACCACCATGGGGGATTAATCCTCCCCTCGTAGTGCCCGCGCACGTCATCGCCCGTGCGGTCGAGCCAGATGGAAATCGTGGGCGACCAGTAGAGCTTGTTGAGCACGGCCACTGCGGCGTTTGCTTTCTCCACGATGGCTGGGCGGGGCAGGAGATCTGCGATTTTTGACTGCGCGGGGAGGGGTGTGGTGCCGAGCAGGAAGAGGGAGCAGAGGAGCAGGATGGCGCGGTGCATGTGCGGATGGCATCCTTACTGCATGTGTCACGGGAGCATAGTGGAAAAACATTCAGCAGCCTGGAGTTGGATGCGGTATTTAGCTCTCGCCTCGCCATTCAAGGTACCTTAGGCTTTCCCTATCGCTGTAAAGAGACCGTTCCCATCCTTCATGCCACTCGCCAGCTTTACCCCCACCAACGACGAACCCTCACTTGAACTGCTCCCCGAGCGGCAGGCACTTCTCGAACAGCTTGCGGATGGCATTCTCAATATCCAGCCGCCCCATGTGTTTGGCGTTCACGGAACATGGGGAGCTGGGAAGACCAGTTTTCTTCACCGCCTGCAGTTCACGCTCACAGGCGATTGCGCACACAATGGTGATTCCAAAGCTTTTACCGCAGCGGCCAGTGTTGATGACCGGAAGAAGTGGGATTACGCCCCAGTGTGCATTTGGTTCGAGGCGTGGAGATACCAGCATGAAGTAAATCCGGTCATAGCCCTTCTGCACGAAATGCGTGCGCAGTTTGGCCGCATAGTCACTGCTGTGAATCAACTTCGTCGTCTGGGAACCGGTGCCAAAAGCAGCATAATGACATTACTTAAGGATGCACCTGGCATCGTTGCCTCAGCAGTGAAAGCTGGCTTTTCGGTTCTCGGGGCAGGCCCCGCTCTTGATGCTGTTTGTAATTCCGCGCTGGAGGCATTCGAGAACGTCGGGGAAAAAGTCGCAAATGCGGCTGCGTCATTCAAAGAGGGGATGGAAAAACACGATCAGGAGACGTTTCGCCAGCCTCTGCAAACTTACCAGCTCCGCGAGCAACTTGACACGGCGGTTGGTCAACTTCTCGGCGGCTTGTTTCCTCGGCAGAAACCGGCGAAAGAGCAGTCAATCTGCCGGGCACGGCGAGTCATTGTGTTCGTCGATGACCTCGACCGATGCGAACCCAAGACCGCCTACCGTTTGCTCGAAGGAATCAAAATCTACCTCAGCCTCCAAAACTGCGTATTCGTGCTTGGGGTCAACAGAGAAGAACTAGTGAACATCATTGCTGAAGAGTTGCCCGGCAGAGAGGAAACCGCGCACCTTCGCGCACAGGAGTATTTGGAAAAACTCTGTGGTCACTGCGTTACCCTGCCCGATTGTTCCCGTTCTGCTCAAGCCGCCCTGGTCCAGCGATTCTTGAAAATCGACGATGCCCAGCTCGTGAGCTCGATCGCAGAGTTTGCGCAGTCTCCTGGATTTCTCCCAGCGAATCCAAGACGGATTAAAGCTTTCTGTAATACTGCGATGCGCATTTACCATAAACGGGTGAGGAAAACGGGTCCAGAGGGAATCGAGTTACGCCCATCACAAGAAGAAGCCCGTGCGCTTGCTCTCGTGGCAAGCCTTGAGCAGTTCCACCCCGACCTATTTGTCTGCATTCGTCGCTACCCTGGGTTCCTTTCCCAGCTCCGCACATATAGCACTCAACCAGCCAAGGACGAGGGCGGAGACCTCCATGCTGCGCTGAAGATGCTCAAGTTGCCAGAGCGCATACCTGTTTCACCTGACAGTTCGCCAACACCAGGGAGTCAGGCACAACGAATTCAGAGCTTTGCAGACACAGCCTCCTTGGGGGTGTTCCACGCTCAATCGCTCCTGCTGAGTGATCACTTCGGCAACGACGAGATTGCGGAAGATCTTTTTCGTGCCTACCTCGACTAGCACACACATGGCACGCCCGAAGAAAACGCTAACGACCCAGCCCACCGACCCTGCGCCTAGGTTTATGAAGGCAAGAGTGCGTATGCCGAAACTCCTGCCTCAGGAGTTTCCTTCGCCGCAGCCTGCTCTGCGCGATGACTTCATCAACCCAGGGAACCATTCCGCGCTCATCCGCTACCTGCAGGCAGTGCAGGACTGGCACGGATACATCAAGTTTCTCGGCCTGCCCTCGCTGCGGAATACTTCCAAGGATGTGCCCCTCCGGAAGCTTTTTGTGGAGCACCGTATAAGCGAACAACGCCTTTCCCCCGAATCCTGGAATGGTCCGGAGATTCCCAAGACTGCTGAATTGGCGGCAAACTTGGTAAAGATGAAGCGACTTGTCCTCCTCGGCGATCCAGGGAGTGGGAAAAGCACTCTGGTAAATTGGATTTGCGACGCACTGAGCCACCCGGCTTCGCACCCGCTCCGTGAGGCCCTCGGTCCCAGGATACCCATCCCACTGGTGGTTCGCGAACTGGGAATCACCGCTGATATCACTTGGAAAGCGCTTCGCGCCCTCTTCCTGAAGCGCCCTGTTGCTTCCGCATTTGAACTGGATCACACGCTGCTCGACGTGCTAGTTTCCACTGGGCAGGCATTCTTCTTGGTCGATGGGATCGACGAGATCAGCAGCAAAGAAGTCCGCGAGGCATTGCGTGCGGCGATTTTTGAGGGGATGCAGCAGTCTCTTCGCTGCCGTTGGCTCCTGACCTCCCGGGTTGTGGGTTACGAGGAGGTTTCGTTTCACAATATCGAACTCGAGACTAACGAATACGATATCGAGGTTACCGAGGAAAGTGGCAATGCGCTCTCTGTTCCCAAGATTGAGCGACAGCGCACGTCATTGATGAGCCCCGTCTGCTGGCTCGGGTATGTCGCTCCTTTCAACGACGAGCAGATTGCCAAGTTCGCACGGTTTTGGTGGGTCCTTCACGAGAGCAATCCCAGTCTCCAACTAAAGCGGGCCGACGAATTCCTCAATGCGCGGCGGAGTCATGGCTCGATCGGGGCACTCACCCGCATCCCAAATCTCCTCACCATCGCCTGTCTCATCTACCGAGTCTTCGCGTACCTGCCCGATGGCCGTTCCGTGCTCTATAGCAAGATTGCCGAGGCTTACCTTGAAACCATCGACACCTTCAATAAGCTTGCCCGCACCAATTACTCACTTGTGCAAAAGGAGGCATGGCTTGCCGAAGTAGCATGGCACATGCAGCGTCAGCGGGATCGGGATAGTAAAAAGGCAGACGGCAAGACGGGAAAAAGGACCAGTGCGCCCAGTGAGGTACTTGCCAGCAGGGATGAGGTGCTGGGTTGGCTCACCACTGCTATGCGCCGACAGGTGGGAAATGAGGCAGAGTGCGCCGCACCACTGTTTCTGGACTACATCGGCAAGCGGAGCGGTCTTCTTATCCCTCGCAGCGAAACGCATTACGCCTTTCTTCATCTGAGTTTTCAGGAGTACTTTGCGGCCTGTTTTTTGGAAGGCGAGTTCCGCCGACTTGTGGGAGAAAAGGCTAGAGGGGGCAAAGCTAGTGTCCTTCGCAAATCTACACCCGTAGTAGGAGCCCTCACTGAGGAGGAACTCCTTAATCTGCCACAAAATCTCTCATGGCGGGAAACGCTTATCTTCCTTGTGGAAAAGTTCAATCATAGTGCAGAAGACACCGCTACAGTTATTGAATGGCTCTTCCCTCAGCTTGCAACGAAGCCAGAGATTGGAAAGGCTTTTATGCCCTTTCCTGCTGCGCAGTTGCTCGCCGCGTTATCTCTGAATCAAGAGGTCGCGCTGGATTTGGAGCAGCGCCGTTTCGTGTGGCAACAGCTCTGGACGGCCCACACGGCCAATCGTCCTGAAGAAACGCGCAGAAACGGTCATTTGCACCTTGCGCCAGCACTGTTAGCCACCAGCGTCTACCAATCACAGGTAATGGAGATCGGGATGAGCAGACGGCCAGTTAACCTCAATCTCAGCGGATGCACGGGAGTGAGTGACCTTACACCACTAAAGGCGCTCTCCAGTTTAAAAAGCCTCAACCTCAGCGGCTGCACGGGGGTGAGTGACATTACGCCACTGAGGGCACTCTCCTCTTTAACATACCTATCACTCAACGGCTGCACGGCAATAACCGACATTACGCCACTGAAGGCACTCTCCTCTTTAACATACCTATCACTCAACGGCTGCACGGCAATAGCCGACATTACACCACTGAAGGCACTCTCCTCTTTGATAACCCTCTACGTTAGCGGGTGTGAGGGCGTGAGAGACATTACGGCCGTGAAGGCACTCTCCTCCTTGGAAACCCTCTATCTCCACGACTGCACGGGATTGGTCGACGTTGCGCCACTGAAGGCACTCTCCTCCTTGGAAACTCTCTTCCTCGACGACTGCACAGGAGTGAGCGACGTTAGGCCACTGAAGGCACTCTC
The DNA here is from genome assembly GCA_043753265.1 of Verrucomicrobiaceae bacterium. Lineage (GTDB taxonomy): Bacteria > Verrucomicrobiota > Verrucomicrobiia > Chthoniobacterales > Chthoniobacteraceae > SXWH01. The sequence goes on along the minus strand of JAYUWZ010001256.1, from coordinate 449 downwards.
TGCCTTGACATACCTCTCCCTCACCAACTGCACGGGAGTGAGCGACTTTACGCTACTGAAAGCGCTTTCCTCTTTGGAGACCCTCTTCCTGGATGGTTGCACGGGGTTGAGAGACCTTACGCCTCTTGAGGCACTTTCCTCCTTGGATTCGCTTTTCCTCGATGGTTGCGTGGGGGTGATGGACATCACGCCACTGAAGGCGCTCTCCTCATTGACGACCCTTTCACTCGATAACTGCACGGGATTGAGTGATATTTCTCCTCTGAAGGAACTCTCCTCCTTGGAAAATCTTGTCCTCGACGGATGCACGGGGGTGACTGATCTTTCTCCACTAAGGGAACTCTCCTCCTTACAAGACCTATCCCTCCGTGGCTGTACGGGCGTGAGCACGAGCGAAGTGAATAAACTCAGAAAAGCTTTACCTAATACTAGCATTACCTTTCTAGAAC
>JAYUWZ010001255.1:0-5117 GCA_043753265.1 Verrucomicrobiaceae bacterium | reverse complement strand
CCGTGGGCGTGCTCGGCAGGAACGGCCGCGGGCTGGTGGATGCGCTGCGGCTGGAGGGCGACGTGGAGATTCACATGGGCACACTGAGCAAGGCGCTTGGCGGGGCGGGAGGATATATTGCAGGCTCGCGAAGGCTGATCGATTTGCTGGTGAATCGCGCGCGCAGTTTTGTTTACACCACCGCGCCTCCCCCGGCTGTGGCGGCGGCGGCGAGCGCGGCGATTGAGTGGATGATGACCGACGAGGGCGAGCGGCGGCGTGAGCAGCTTTGGAAAAACCTCGCGCTTTTTGGCGAGGAAATGCCCGCGCTTTTTTCCGGTGGAAGGAAGATTCAAAGTGCCATCCTGCCCGTGGTGATGGGTGACTCGGATCGCGCGCTGGATGCAGCGGAGCGGCTGGCCGAGCGGGGGATCTATGTGCCGGCAATTCGGTATCCCACCGTGCCTAGGGATGCTGCGAGACTGCGGGTGACGATGACTGCGCGGCATACGCCAGAGCAGATTCGAGCGCTGTGTGCGGCCTTGCGGGCGGTGAGTATATAGACCCGCCTTTAGGCGGAATGCATCGTACAGTGCTTTGATTGTGCTCACGCGTAATACCCCTCACTTTGCGGTTCCTTCCGCCTAAAGGCGGGACTACATACGCTCCAGGCGCAGGACTTTAAAAGCAGAGCCCATGAACTGGGGATGCATCAGCGTCATGAATGCGCGGCGCTCGCCCGCGTTGGCGCCGTCTGCAAAATGCTGCATGCCGTGGCGGACCATGAAGTGGTGCTGGTCGGTGAATTCCGCCTCGCGCAGGCCGAGTGCGTCGGCGGCTTCGATGACGCTGGTGAATTCGACGTGGGCGGTGAGGTCGATTTCCCCGGGACGTGCGAGCGGGTTGGGCTCGCGCTGGTGATTGGTGTAGGCGGAGAGCGTTCCCTCGGGCCGGTGGATGCCGTAGTAATCCTCGCGCGGGTAGCCGTAATCGATGAGCAGGATGGAACCGCGCACGAGCTTAGCAGACACATCGCGCACCCACTTCGCGGCGGCGGGATTTACCTCGGTAATATAGCCGGGCGGGAGGGGGAGCGGGATTTTTTCGCATGCTTCGCGCACTTCGGAGGTGGTGAGCGGAGTGTCCGTAAATGCGAATTCGCCGGATTGCACGATCACGGATCGCTCCGTCCAGTCGGTGCCCGACCAGTGCACGAGGTGTAAGGGGAAGGCATCGAGCAGCTCGTTGGAAAAGTGGAGTCCGGTGAAAGGGCGGAGGTCTTCGATGGATTCGAGCCATTCCGCCGGGAGTCCGGCGAGGCGCTTGCGCTGTTGCTCGGCGAGGGCTGCAGAGGGCTCGATGATGATGTAGCGCGCGGCGGCAAAGCACGCGGGTGCGCATTCGCGCAGCCCCTGGAGGGCATCGGCAGCGAAGTCGCCATGGTGCGCGCCCTGTTCCACGATGGTAAATTCCGCAGGCTCACCGAGGCGCTGCCACTCGGCGGCGAACTCGCGGGCGAGCAGTTTTCCAAAAAGCGGCCCGACGCTGACGTTGGTGAAAAAGTCTCCCTTGCGGCCAATGCGCGCGCGCCCGGAGGCGTAGTATCCATGCTCAGGGTGGTAGAGCGCCAAGGCCATAAATCGGGCAAAGGGCAGCGGGCCGTTTGCGGCAATCTCGGCTTGAATCAATGCGCTCAAAGGTGTGGGCATGGGGTGGGTGTAACCGCTGCGCATGGGGGCAGCAACAGTGAGCCGTGAAACGTGAGAAGTGGAGAAGTGGAGAAGTGAGATGTCGCGAATGGTGATTTTCGCGGTTGGTATTTTTGGCGGGTGTGGCATTACGCGGCGATGCGTCTTTTCCTTCTCTCCGCAACCGCCCTCGTTCTCACCACCACTCTCCATGCCGCGCCAGCAGGTCCGGCGTTGCGGCTTTGGGAGGGGGATGCGCCGGGGGCGCTGGGCAAGCAGGACCAGGATATCCCGACACTGACCCCATATCTTCCCGCGGCGGACAAGGCGACCGGGACTGCGGTGATCATTTGTCCCGGGGGCGGCTACGGCGGCCTCGCGGGGCACGAAGGCGAAGGCTATGCCAATTTTCTATCAGAGCACGGGGTCGCATGTTTTGTTTTGAAATACCGGCTCGGAAGCAAGGGCTACCGGCATCCCGTGATGATGCACGATGTGCAGCGCGCGCTGCGAACGGTGCGGGCCGGGGCGGCAAAGTGGGGCGTGGACCCAAAGCGCATCGGTGTGATGGGGAGCAGCGCGGACGGGCACCTTGCGTCGACGGCGGTGACGCATTTTGACGCAGGGAAGGCGGACGCCACAGACGATGTGGACAAGGTGAGCTGCCGCCCGGATTTCGGGGTGATTTGCTACGGGGTGATTTCCATGGAGGACGGAGTGACCCACGGCGGCTCAAAGAATAATCTGCTCGGAAAGGAGCCGGATGCGAAGGTCGTGGAGTCGCTCTCGAACGACAAGCAGGTGACCAAGGAGACGCCTCCCTGCTTTGTGTGGAGCACCGGGGAGGACACCGCCGTGCTGCCGGAGAACAGCTTCCGCTTTGTGCAGGCGCTGCGGGCAAACAAGATCGCGTACGACTTTCACATCTACCAGAAAGGCGGCCACGGTATCGGCCTCAGCGGTGGGAAGAATGGAATTGCGGCGGGGGATGTGCATCCATGGGGCAAGGATCTGATTTTCTGGATGCAGCAGAACAAGTGGGTGAAGTAGGGCCTGAAGACGTGAGATGTCTGCGCGCTTCGTACTGCTGGATCAGTGGCATGCAAATCGAAGGCGGTGTCGCCGCTACGCTTTGCCACCGCAGTCCTAGGCTTCGCTCGCGTTTTCGAGTGCCTCTTTTGAAACACAAAACCCTTTCAGGTCGTAAGACCTGAAAGGGTTTGTTGATTGTTTATCCGGGCTCGCTGGGAGTTTCCGGATGCCTTGGGCGGCTATGCGCTATTCGCCGATCTGGTAGCGGACGAAGCTGCGGATCTCGATGGTGTCGCTGAGGGACTTTGCGGTTTCCTCGACGAGCGCCGTGATGCTTTGGTCGGGGTTCTTCACGAAGCCCTGCTCGAGCAGGCACGCGTTGGCGTAGAAGTTTTTGCGCATCATGCCCTCGACGATTCCGTCGATGACCTGCTGCGGCTTGTCCTTGGGCGCCTTCTCGCGGAAAATGGCGCGCTCACGGTCGGCGAGTTCGGCGGGCACTTCCTCACGGCGGAGGCAGATGGGCTTGGCCGCGGCGATGTGGAGCGTGATGTCGCGGACGAGCTGCTTGAAGGCGTCGGTCTCGGTCGTGGCGTCCTTGCCGGCGCCGACTTCCACGAGCACGCCGATTTTGCCACCGAGGTGGATGTAGGCGGCAACCACTCCGCTGCCTTTGACTTCGATGCGGGCGTGGCGGTTGATCTTGATGTTTTCGCCGATCTTTGTAACGGCCTCGACGCGCGCTGCCTCGAGTTCAGTGGCGGGGTTTTCCGCGAGGGCCTTGGCCCAGCCGGCGGTGAGCGCCTGGAAGCTTTCGTTCTTGGCGACGAAATCGGTCTCGCAGTTGACCTCGAGAAGGAGGCCGACCTTGGCGCCCGGCAGGATGGCCTGGGCGATGATGCCTTCATTGGCGGCGCGATCCGCCTTTTTGGCGGCGCCGGCCACGCCTTGGGCGCGGAGAAGGTCGATGGCGGCTTCCATGTCACCGCTGGTGTTGGCGAGGGCCTCGCGGCATTTCAGCAGGCCGGCTCCGGTCTTTTCGCGGAGGGCTGCTACTTGCTTTGCGTCGATGGTTACTGTGCTCATTTGAGTGGTGTTGGTGTTTTAAAAAACAGGTGTTGAGGTGAATAAAAGAGGAGACGAGAGCGGGCGGCCCTCGTCTCCCCAAAAAAGAAACTTTTCGGTTACCGCTTTATTCGGCGACTGCCGCGAGGTCGGCTTCGGCCTTCTTGGAGCCTGCGGAGTTGTTGCTGACGATGGCGTCCACAATCTTCTGCAGGATGGTGCGGATGGCGCGGATCGCGTCATCGTTCCCGGCGATGGGGTAGTCGATCACGTCCGGATCAGCGTTGGTGTCGACGATGGCGACGACCGGGATACCGAGGCGGCGGGCTTCCAGAACGGCGTTATTCTCACGGGGCGTGTCGATGATGACGAGCGCGTCCGGGTGGCGGTTCATGTTGCGGATGCCTTCGAGGTTGCGGAGGAGCTTGGCTCCCTCGCGACGAACGGCGGAAATCTCCTGCTTGCCCATCTTGGCGTAGTCGGGCGACTTCTCCATGTTCTCGATCCAGTTGAGGCGGGCGATGCTCTGGCGAATCGTCTTGAGATTCGTGAGCGTGCCACCGAGCCAGCGCTGGTTGACGTAGTATTGGCCACAAGCCGTCGCGGCTTCCTTGATGGCTTCCTGGGCCTGCTTCTTGCAGCCGACGAAGAGAACCTTGCCATTTCGGGCTGCAATGTTTGCGAGGAACTCGCAGGCATTGTGAAGCTGCTTAACCGTCTCTCCGAGGTTAATGATATAGATCTGGTTTTTCTTCTCGAAGATGAAGGGCTTCATCTTTGGGTTCCAGCGTTTCGTCTGGTGACCAAAGTGAACACCTGCTTCAAGCAACTCTTGCATCAATTCTGTGGACATGGAAAATTATAAAGTGGTTTCCGAAAAAGGGCGCGCAAGGTGGCCGACTCAGATTGACTTGGCAAGCGCGAGTTTCGTAATTTTTCACTGGAATGGGTTTTGAAGGGGAAATTCCGGTGTGCGTCAGCGAACGAAGGCGGTTTTTGCAGGCCCTCTGGGATGGCAATTCCAGTGAGGCGAGTCTTTCACTTCGCTTCGCTCGCTGCGAATGACGTTGCCCTTCCACGGCGGCCATCGTGCTCCCGGAATCCTGTTTAATCCTGTTTAATCCTGAAAATCTTGTAAATCCTGTCTTTAAAAAAGTGAGCAGGTTGCCCGGCGTATCCGGACGCAAATTTCAGAAGCCGCAAGCGCCTCCCTTTTGACAGGATGTGCAAAAACTGCTCAGAGACCTCTGCCGTTTTGGATGGAGGGATCACCTTTGGGCGGACGCAGGAATTACGGTTCGAAGGGCTATGTATTGACGAACAAACTGCCTCGCCTCCGCCTCGTCCCGTGTC
>JAYUWZ010001254.1:0-5118 GCA_043753265.1 Verrucomicrobiaceae bacterium | reverse complement strand
ACGTTGGGTGTTGAACGTTTTGCTTCAACCATTCATGCACTTCCGTGCATGCCCAGCAAGCGCCGCAAGATCGAAGCGAAGGCCCCCGAACCCAGCGGCGAGCGTTTCATCCCCGGAATCCACCACTACTGCAACCGCTGGTGCGAGCGCTGCGACTTCTCCCACCGCTGTCTGAAATACGTGCTCTCCGAGAACCTCAGCAGCCTCGAAGCTGCGACCAGCGAGGCCGCCACCCAAACCGTGTTCGATGCACTCGGGCGCGTGTTCGAGGAAGCCCGCCGCGAACTCGACAGGGCACTCATCAAGCCCGGACAGGAGCTGGACGAAGCCACCATGGCCGCAAATATTTCCGTGGAAAAGCGCCTCCAGCGGCAGGCCATGCGCACCGGGGCTCGCGAATGTAAATCCGCTCTGACCTACGCGCACATGACGGATGAGTGGTTTAACAACGAACTCAAGGTGCCCCTCCGTCACGTCCGCGACATGGAGCGCCGCGTGAAGCAGGGCACACTCAGCGTCGCCCGCGCCAAGGGCGATCTCGTCCGTCTCAATGACTGCGTGGAGGTCATCCGCTGGAACCAGCACCTCATCTATGTGAAGCTCTGCCGCGCCTTCAGCTCCGGGGTGGAAGAGCAAGGCACCAAGGAACGCGTGCGCGACTCAGATGGCTCAGCCAAGGTCGCCCTGCTCGCGCTGGATGAGAGCATCGAGGCCTGGGGCGTCCTTCGCGAAATGTTCCCGGAGAAGACCGACACCGTGCTCGAAATCCTGATCCACCTTGATCGCCTCCGCAAGTCGGTGACTTTGAAATTTCCGAAGGCTCGCAGATTCAAGCGACCGGGATTTGATGACCGGCCCAGGCGCAAAACGCAGGTACCTTAATTTGCCCGGCGGAGCACTGCCTTAAGATCCCCGGCATATGAGGGATTTATCTCAAACGTCTCTGCTTCATAAGCTTCAAGCACCACCCGCTCCTTCATCGAAGCCGTTTCAACATAGCCAATGTCGAGGAGGGTGTTGAGCACGTCCACGAGATCCTCTGCTGCCATTTGCAGCCGTTCCTGTAGTTCCGCGCCCGCCACGCCAAGGCCAAAGCCGATTGTGCGAAGCACCGATGCTTCGCGGCCATTGAGTCGAATAATGCGGGACATAATCTGTACAGAGCGAAAAACGTTCCCCGGATGGCCTTTCAATCTTTGTTATCCGTAACAGTTTGTAGTGAAAACATCCACCACTGTCCACATTCCCGTCCTCTGTGCTAAAAACCATCAATGACCAGAACGCCCGATCTCCAAAGCGAATACGGTGAGAATCCGCGCAGTATCCGGCCAATCGCGCAACGCGCGATCTCCCGTGCCGCGGGCGCCCCCCTGGTGGGTGGGAATTCCGTGCGCCTGCTCATTGATGCCCAGGCAAACTACGACGCCTGGCTCGCCGCGATCGACGGGGCAAAGCAGGCGATCTACTTCGAAAACTACATTATCGCCACCGACACAATCGGTCACCGCTTCCGCGATGCCCTCGCCGCAAAGGCCCGCGAGGGGGTAAAGGTGCGCGTGCTGCAGGACTGGATGGGCTCGATGTGCACCGGCCGCCGGTTTTGGGGGCCATTGCTCAATGAAGGCGGCATTGTCCGCGTTCACAATCCACCCCAGTTCGACAGCCCGCTCGGCTGGCTCAGCCGCGATCATCGCAAGTCGATGGTCATCGATGGCCACACCGCCTTTGTCTCCGGGTTGTGCGTGAGTGATCGCTGGCTGGGGGAGCCGGAGAAGAACATCGAGCCATGGCGGGATACCGGCGTGGAAATCCGCGGCCCGGCAGTCACCGACCTTGTGGCTGCATTCTCGCAGGTATGGTCCGAGAACGGCTCCAAGCTGCGCAGCAACGAACTCGCCGACCTGGCCACCCCCGAGCCCGTGGGCAATGTGGATGTGCGGGTAATCGCAACTGCCCCAAATCTCGCGGGAGTCTACCGGCTCGACCTGCTGGTCGCATCGCTGGCGCAGAAACGCCTCTGGCTTTCCGATGCATACTTTGCAGGCATGCCCGCATACATCCAGGCCCTGCGCGCAGCGGCGAAGGATGGCGTGGACGTCCGCCTGCTTGTTCCCGGGGGCAGCGACCTGCCCTGGCTGCGACCGCTCACCACCGCCGGTTACCGTCCGCTTTTGGAGGCTGGCGTGCGTGTCTTTGAGTGGAATGGCTCGATGATGCACGCCAAGACCGCTGTGACCGACACCCGCTGGGCGCGAGTGGGTTCCACCAATCTCAACATCGCAAGCTGGATGAGCAACTATGAGCTCGACGTGGCAATCGAGAACGAACCTTTTGCAAAGAAAATGGAGGAGGCGTATGAAGCTGACCTCGCCCGCTCCACCGAGCTAGTCCTCCGCTCGCGCAAGCGCTTCCGGGTGCCCGGAGAGCATGCCAAGCGGGGAAAACCCGGTGGCGGCAGCGTGGCCCGAGCCACTGCGGGAGCCCTGCGGTTGGGCCGGACCATGGGGGCAGCAATGATGAACCGCCGAGTTTTCGCCCCCGATGAAGCGCGCACCATCGCCTGGGTCGCATTGGTGCCGCTCACCCTGGCCGTGCTCGCGGTGTTCTTCCCCCACTTTTTTGCATGGCCCATTGCCTTCCTCTTTTTGTGGTTTGCCGCCACCCTCCTACTCAAGGCCCTGCGCCTGCGCAAGGCGGGGAGAAAATCCCGCTGATACCGGAGAATCCACAGCGCGGCTTGACTCCCCCTCCCTCGTCTCTACTGTCTGACCCTTTATGCGAAAGCCCGTGTTGCTATTGAGTTTGCCGATCGCCTTGGTGGTGGCGGCGCAAGTGCCAGTGAGTGCTGTGGAATTGCCCAGTTGGGTCCCGTTTGTCGGGAAGAAAGAGCAGGTCCAAAATGCCACTCCCACCTCGCGCGACGAAGCCGTTGCCAATGAAAAGCTGAAAGCTGGCGAGGCGCTGGAAACCTCTGGTAAGACTGAGGATGCGATTCGCGTCTATCGCGAACTGGTCCGCTCCAATGGCTTCACCGCCGCCGCCGCAAAAGCGCAGTTCCGAATCGGGCGGGCGCTCGAAAAGCGCGCGGAATACGAGGAGGCTTTCAAGGCTTATACGGAATACACCACCCGCTATCCACGCGGAGGCGACTTCGACACCGTCATCCAAGCCCAGTTCAATATCGCGAAACTTTACCTGAACGGCCAAAAGAAAAAGATTTTGGGCGTGCCGGTTGCCTCCGATTTCACGAAGTCGCAGGAGATGTTTGAGGCCATCGTAAAGCGCGCCCCTTTCCACAAACTGTCGCCGCTTTCGCAATTCAATGTCGGCCAGTCCCTTGAGAAGCAGGGCAAACCCACCGAGGCCATCGGTGCCTACCAGGAGGTCATCAGCAAATACCCGAGTGATCCGCTCGCCGACGACGCCCAGTACCAAATCGGCTACGTGCAGTATCGCGAGATGCAGACCGGCAGCTACGACCAAAATGCCCGCCTGAAAGCACGTGAGGCGTTTGAAGACTTTGTAAACCGCTACCCAGAGAGTGAGAAAGTCGCGCAGGCCCGGCAGAACATCCAGGCCCTCGGTGGCTCGGATGTGAAAGGCACACTCGGCATCGCAAAATATTACGACAAAACGAAGAACTACAAGGCCGCGGTGGTTTACTACAACGAGGTCATCCGCGTTTCGCCCTCCTCGGCGGAAAGCGATGAATCCCGCAAGCGCATCGACGCACTGAAAGGCCTCGTGGGTGCGGACGCGCTTCGATCCGGCCCCGAAAAAGCCCAGAGCGGCGACATGGCGCTCGCCCGCCGCCGTGCCCAGGCTCGCGTGGATGTTGCCAGCCGACCCGACTACAATGGTCCCTTGGTTCCTTACCCGCAGCCCGCATATGCACCGGGCAGTGGAGGATTTGGGCGCCCAGCCATGCGCACCTCTCCTGTAGGCCCCATCGTGGAACCAGCCTTGCCCTTGGGCGACCCGCTGAACCAGCCCGGCGGACTCCCCCCGATTCCCGGGCCTGGCGAACCGCTTATTCCCCCGCCGCTTCCGCCACCGGGAGAGCCCGGCACGCCTGCTCCGGCCCCGGATCAGGCTGCCCCTGCCGAGACCGGCACCACGGAGAAGCCTGTTCTTGAACCCACGGAAAAACCAGCCGCCAAGCCCACCAAATCCACGAAGCGCAAATGAGGTTTTTCATCGCCCTCCTTGCCACCGCATTCCTCGCTGGTTGCGCTGGCTATACTGTCGGGCCCATCAAGCCCACTCCCATGAAGCAAGTGACGTCGGTGTGCGTCAAAAACTTCAAGAATGACACACTGGAACCACGCGTGAGTGCCCTGCTCGCCAATGCCCTGATCAAGCAAATCCAGCTCGATGGTACCTACAAGGTCACCGATGAGGGACGCGCCGACGCGATCATCGAAGGAACGCTCGACCAGATTCAACGCCGTCCCGCCCGCTCCCTGCGCGCGAACGTGCTGCAGACCCGCGAATACATCCTCTACCTCCGCGGCCGCTACAAGGTGGTGAATCCGCGCAGTGGTGTGATTCTCGATGACCGCAGCATCGTTGGCAGCACGAGCTTCTTCGTCGCGGGTGAAAATCTACTCACGGCGGATTCCAACTCGGATGAGCGCCAGGCCCTGCCACTCGCCGCTGAAGATCTCGCCATCCGCCTCACCAGCCTCATCAGCGAGGGCTGGTAGCCATGCTGTTTCTCGTCGCCACCCCCATCGGCAACCTCGGCGACATATCCCTGCGCGCGATTGAAACGCTCAAAAGCGTCGACGTCATCGCCTGCGAGGATACGCGGCACAGCATCCATCTGCTCCGTCATCACGGCATCGTGAAGCCGCTCGTAAGCTACCACGAGCACAACGAGGCACGGCGCACCGCCGAACTCATCGAACAACTCGTGGCAGGGAAAAAGATCGCCGTCATTAGCGATGCAGGGATGCCCGGCATCAGTGATCCGGGTCACCGATTGCTGCGCGCGTGCATCGAACGTGGTGTGCCCTATACCGTCATCCCCGGAGCCAGCGCCCTCCTCGCAGGACTCATTGGGTCGGGATTTGATACGGAGCAATTTCACTGGGGAGGCTTTCTGCCGGTAAAGAG
>JAYUWZ010001253.1:0-5119 GCA_043753265.1 Verrucomicrobiaceae bacterium | reverse complement strand
TCGCTGCCGCGCACGCCTTCGCCCGTGTAGGCAACGCCGCGTTTTTCAAGTTCGCGCTGCACCTGGCCGTCTTCGCCGAATGTGCCGTGGATGACGTTGAAAGCGAGCTGCACGCCGGGCGGCAGCACAAAGTCGGGGCCATTAACATCGACAGGGGTGACCTGCGCGCCGAGGGTGCGCAGGGCGTTGATGACGCCTTCGCCGGTCTTGAGCGAAACTTTGCGCTCCGAGCCGGGGCCGCCCATGAGCACGGCGATATTCCAGTTGGTAAGGTCGAGTGGCATGTGTGTGGTCTTCATCGTGCCGCAATACGCGGGTGCAGGGATGATCTTTCGAAAAATCGAATCATCCCAGCGGCCCCTTTTCTTCACCGATGATCTGCACCTCGGTGTGGAGGTCGATGTCGCGGGCACGTTTTGCCGCAGCCTTGATTTGGTCAATCAAGGCCAGGACATCCGCGCCAGTGGCGCCACCGTCGTTCACGATGAAATTTCCATGGATTTCCGAGACCCGCGCACCGCCCACTCGGGTACCTTTGAGGCCGAGCTCGTCGATCAATTTTCCCGCCGGGATGGTGTTGGGATTTTTGAAAATGCAACCTGCGGAGGATTCCTTGGGCTGGGAGGTGCGGCGCTTCATCATGCTCTCCTCCAGCTTGCGGACGATGTCCTCGGAATTTCCCGGAACGCCGCGAAAGATGGCGCTCACGGCGTAGTGTGTGGCGAGTATGGGCACGTCGCGGTAGTGCACTTCCATTTCCTGCGCTGTGCGGGTTTGGAATTCACCCTCAGCATTCACAAAGCGGACACTCACGACCTGGCGGAACGTCTCACCGCCCATAGCACCGGCATTCATGCGGAGTGCGCCGCCGACATTTCCCGGGATGCCCTCGAACCACTCAAAGCCACCGATCTGCGCGTCGCGTGCGGCGATGGCGAGTTCGCGCTGCTTCACCCCGACGCCGGCGGAAATGAGGCCATCGTGGACTTCGAGACGCTTGAATTCGCCCCGTGCGAGATAAGCGACCACGCCGCGGATGCCGCCGTCGCGGATGAGGAGATTCGAGCCGCGGCCCATCACGAAAAGGGGAATCCTCTTCTGGGTACAAAGACGCACGAGGCGAGCAAAGCCCTCCTCTGTTTCGGGCTCAGCCCAAAACTGCGCGGGGCCGCCGACACGCATGGTCGTATGCTTTGCGAGCGGCTCGTAGAGTTTTATGGTGCCGGGGCCCATCGCGGTCTGCAATTCGTCGAGCACCGCCACGTCGCGTGCGAGCGCGGCGCCCTGCTCATGGATGTTGCCCGCGCCCAGCGTGAGCACGAGATCACCGGGCTCCAGAATGCGGCCCACTTCATACGCAATCTGCTCACGCTTTGGCTGGAAGGTCACACCCGCCTGCCCGGTCTGCTGCGCCACGGCATCGACAATGGTCTGGCCACTCACGCCCGGGATGGGCTGCTCGCTGGCGGCATAGACATCCGCCACCCAGACCAGATCGGCGTCCTCGAAGGCGCGGCCAAACTCCTCTCGGAGTGCTTGCGTGCGCGTGTAGCGATGCGGCTGGAAAAGCACGATGATGCGCTTGCGCCCCATGCCCCGGGCGCTGGCCAGTGTGGCGCGGATTTCGGTGGGATGATGCCCGTAATCGTCCACGAACATGTAACGGTCGCTGCGATACTTAATCTCGAAGCGGCGCTTGGCTCCGCGAAAGGACTCGAGGGCGGCGGAGATTTTCGAAAAAGGAACGCCGAGTTCGGTGGCGAGGGCGATGACGCCCGTGGCGTTGCTACATTGTGCCTGCCGGGAACATTCAGCGTGACTGCGCCGAGCGGCTCGCCGGCACGGGTGACGATGAAGTGCGACTGGAAGTCCTTCGCATGCACAGCCTCGAAGCGGTAGTGCGCTGCGCGCGACTCCCCGAACGCGATGGCCTGGTGGTGTCGAGAACAGAGCCTGGTCGCGTTCGGGTCGTCGGCGCAAAAAAAGACTTTCCCCTTGGTGTGATCAAGGAGTTGCTCGAAAGCGCGCTCAATCGCGGCAAGGTCCGCGTAGTGGTCGAGGTGCTCCTCCTCGATATTCAGGATGAGCGAGTGCTCTGGGTGGTAGCCTACAATGGTGCCGTCGCTCTCGTCTGCCTCCGCGATGAAGTACTCGCCCTCTGGATCCCAGTGGGCGTTTACACCGAGAATCGGAATCTCCGCTCCCACGTAGTGAGAGGGATGCACGCCACCCTCGCGGAGCACGTGCGCCCCCATGGAACTCGTCGTCGTCTTGCCGTGCATGCCGGCAATTACGATTCCTTTCTTGAGGCGCATGATGGCGGCAAGCGCATCGGCGCGGCGCACCATCGGCAGACCGGCGGCCCGGGCGGCATCGAAATCCGGGTGACCCGGCTTGATGGCGGACGAATAGATCACGAGTTCCGCCGTGCGGGTCTTTACGGGATCGGCAGGAGTGGAAAAATCGAGGCCGAGCGTTTGCAGGCGCTGCGTCTCCACGGTCACGGCCTTGTCGGTGCCGCTCACACGGTGGCCCAGGGAAATGCACAGCCCCGCGATGCCGCTCATCCCCGACCCGGCAACGCCGATCAGGTGGATGCGGTGCGCGCCTGTGGTAAGAAACTGAGCCAGTTGGGAGCCGTCCATTGTCATTTGTAAAATTGGAGCATGGTATCCGCCACGCGTTCCGCGGCATCGCTAGGAGCGAGAGCGCGGGCTTTTTGGGACATCTCCGCGAGGCGCTCCGGGGAGTCGAGCAGCCCAATGATTTTCGCCGCGAGCATGTCACCGGTGGCGTCGCTCTCTTTCACCAGCAAACCGGCTCCAGCGCGATCAAAAATTCGCGCATTCGCAGTTTGATGATCCTCGGCCGCAAACGGGTAGGGAATGAGCACGGACGGGAGACCGAAATAAGAGAGCTCCGTGAGGCTCGCAGCGCCGCTGCGCGCGATGGCGATATCGGCGGCACCATACGCCTCCTGCATGGCGTGATGAAATGCAGCGACATGCGCGGCGATGCCCGCCTTTGCATATGCAGTTCTCATGGACTCCTCATCGCTTTTTCCCGTGAGATGGATGACCTGCACGCGGTCGCGCAATCCTGGCAGAGCCTCTGCCACGCGCTTGTTGATGCCGCTTGCACCCTGGCTTCCGCCCATTATCAGCAGGGTCTTCTGCGTGGGTGGCAGGCCAAATGATGCCAGCGCCGAGGCGCGGAAGACGGGTTTGCGGAGCGCACCGCGCACGGGCGTGCCGACCACCTCACACTGCGCCTTTGGAAAATGCGTGCGGCACTCCTCAAAGCCGAGCAGCACGCGAGTGACGTATTTTGCATTCCATCGATTGGCCCGGCCGGGAATCGCATTGGACTCATGTACAAACGTGGGCACCCCGCGTTTCCGCCCGGCGACGATGGGGGCAAAGCACGTGAAGCCGCCCATGCCGAGCACCGCGGCAGGTTTCCAATCCGCATACAGCCGCGCGCATTGGCGCTTGGCTGCCTGAAGTTTCCACCAGAAACGGAGCAGTGCGATGGGCGACTTGGATTGCAGCCCCTCCCCCGTGACCTTCTCGATTCGAAATTCGGTCCTCCCTTTTGTGGCGAGCGCGTCGATCTCCTTTTCGGAGATGAGCAGCATCACCTCGTGGCCGCGCGCAAGAAGCACCTCACCCACGGCAAGGCCGGGAAACAAATGTCCGCCGGTTCCGCCGGCAGCGATTACGAATCTCATTGGTTTTTAAAAGAGCGGTGGGAAGGCGTTTCCCGCAAACTGCTACATTCGCGGAGTCGAGCGCTTCTTGATCTTCACGGCGAGGATTGCCCCCTGGGGGTCGGGGCGCTCACCGTGGCCACAACGATAGATACTGATAAGGATGCCGATGCTCGCAAGACAGAAAGCCATGTTTGAGCCGCCATAGCTGATCAGTGGCAGGCACAATCCCTTATTCGGAAGCACCATGGTATTCACGCCAATATTGATCGCAGCCTGCATCGCCAGCAGCGCCACGATGCCAAAGCCGAGCAGCTTCCCAAATCGATCCCGGGCTCGCGTGGCGATGACTGCGCCGGTGACGAGCACTGTGAGATAGAGTAGCGAGACACCGAGCGTGGCGAGGAGTCCGAGTTCCTCGCCCACGCTGGGAAAGATGGAATCGGTGTGCGCGTAAGGCAGGTAGCTGTTCTTTTGTTTGCCGTTGCCGACGCCGAGTCCCCAGACACCGCCGGAGCCAAAGGCAATGAGCCCCTGCACCTGCTGGTATGCGTCGTCGGGATACGTCTCGGGGTACCAGAATGCCATTACGCGATTCATACGCTCAGGCATGGAGTGAACTGCATACACAAGCACCGAGATACCGGCGAACGCTAGAACGGTGAGATAAGCGACCCGCGTCCCCGCCACAAACATGACCAGCAACGCCGTGCCAAGAATGAGCGAGGATGTCCCAAGATCCACTTCAATGGCGATCAATCCCACAAGGAGGCACACGCCCACGAGGGGAAAGACGAACCCTCTCCAAAAGGTATTCGCATGCGTCTCCTTGCGCGCATACCACCATGCGAGCGCCACGAGGGCTGCGAGCTTGGCGAGTTCGGAGGGCTGAAACGTCTGCGATGCCAGTTTTACCCAGCGACTGGAACCATTGATGCGCATGCCGATACCGGGCACGAAGCAGAGTGCGAGCAATACCGCGGCACCTCCATAGAGAACCCACCAGCGTTTTTCCAGCCAGCGGTAGTCCACGATGGACGCGATGAAGCACAGTCCCGCCCCGACGCCGAGCCACATGAGCTGGCGCTTCAGGAAGAAGTAAGCATCGCCCTTCGCCTCCTGCGCGTACGCGCCGGTGCTCGTAAGCATGACCACTCCGAGCGACGTAAGCGCAAGCACGGCGAGGACGAGGAGGAGAACATTGAAGAAAACAAATCGGCGTTGCATGGCGCGATGCTTGTTCCGGACCCAGTCCGCATCGCCGCGCGCGCTACCCCAGCCATGAGATGTGCGCGACGCGGCAGCTTAGGCATTTAGCCTTTTCTGGGTACCTTCAACTTCTGGCCTTCCTGCAGTTTCTTGGGATCCTTGATGTTGTTGAGCTTCACGAGTTCCTCGTATTTCACACCG
>JAYUWZ010001252.1:0-2331 GCA_043753265.1 Verrucomicrobiaceae bacterium | reverse complement strand
TGCCATCCCGCCGCGCAGCAGCGCAAGGCGAAATCCGGCTCCTCGTACATGTGGAAAAATGCCTCCTCGTATCCACCGAGTTCCTCGAAGATCTCGCGTCGGATTGCCGCACCGCTATTCGCATAGCTCCCGATGAAGCGCCCTTCTCCAAATTCCGTCTGCGTCAGCGATTCCGGGCGCTCATCCGTGCGCTGTGGAAACTCCGCCACCGCGAGCCGGCTGTTATGCTGAAACAACGCGCCGATGCGCGCAATCGTGTCGGACTCCATCGGGTAGCTGTCGTCATCCAGCGAAAGAAACACATCGCACGTCGTCGCGCGCCCCATGGCATTGCGCGAGGCCACCGAGCCGCGCGCCGTTTCATGCACGATGAGGTGTGCACGCGGATGCTCCATGCGCACAAATTCCGCCGTGCCGTCCGAGCAGCCATCCGCCACCACCACGAGTTCATCGGGTGGAGGATACAGCCGTGCGACCTCGCCGAGCGTGCGCGCGAGTTCGCCACGGCGATTGTGGCTGGTGATACAGACGGCAACTCGCATGGGCACCTTGAAACTAAGCGAGCCCCGTGCCGCGCAGCAATCTCGTGTCGCTCGTCGTTTCCACGTCTCACTTTTCCACCTCTCACGTCTCACTCCGCCGCCCACGAGGTTGCACACCGCCCCCCTTTCTGCACTGTTACCCATACTTATGACCAAAATGTTGCCGACCAGAAACAGCCTTCCCCAGACCACCCGGGCCACTGTGACCGAGGTGCTCAATCAGGTCCTCGCCGACCTTTTCGACCTTTATTCCCTGACCAAGCAAGCCCACTGGAACGTCCGCGGTCCCGGCTTTTTCCAGCTTCACAAGCTGTTCGACGAACTCGCCGACCTCGCGGAGGCCAGCGTCGACCCTCTCGCGGAGCGCATCACCGCCCTGGGTGGTGTCGCACGCGGCACCGTGCGCCAGGCTGCGGAGACCTCCGCACTACCCGAGTTTCCGCTCACGCTCGAGAGCGACCTCGCGTATGTCGACGCCGTGGCCGAGCGCTTTGCCATCGTGGGCGCTGGCGTCCGCAAGGGCATCGACGCCACCGCGCAGCTCGGCGATGCCGGCTCCTCGGACCTGCTCACCGGCCTTTCCCAGGAGCTCGACAAGGGCCTCTGGCTGCTCGAGGCACATTCCCGGGAATAAAGGGCATGATTTAAAGCAGGGGCATGAAAGGGGAAAGGGAGAGGAATGTTACGCCAGTTCGTGGAGTGCGGCAGCCCTCTGCCGCACTCCACGAACTGGCGTAGGTTGTGTGTGCCCATTCCACCTTTTGCCACCGCACTACCCATACTTTAAATCACCCCGGGAATAAACCCGCCAGCACCGCTGGCTTGACTGTCTGCTGAAGCCTGCTCGGCTGCTCGTATGAAAGTCTTCTCGTTTGCACTGGCTGTCCTCAGCCTCTGCGCCCTCGCGCCCCTCCACGCCGGTGAACCCATCAAAAACGGTGTCACCCCCGAGGCTCATCAGTTGCTCAAGAGAGTCAGCGAATTCCACAAAACGCTCCGCTCCGCCAGCGCCGACATCAAGCTCACCATCACCCAGGAAATCCCGGGGATGCCCAAGCAGGACATGGTGCTGAATGCGAAATTCGCCGTCGAGCGCCCGCGCAATTTCAAGCTCGTGATCGAGGGGGATAAAGGCGGCATCTCCATCGTGTGCGACGGCGAGACCGTGTGGACCCATCTGCCCGCGCTGAAGCAATTCACCGTGGATACCGCGCCGATGAATCTCGATATCCTCCTGCGCTACCACGACCCCGCGCCGAAGGCCATGTCGCAGCTCGGGCCGCTGTGCGAGCTGTTTCGCAAGGACCCCGCCGCGCTCATCCTCGACCCGCTCTCGGCCCTTACGGACGCCGGCACCGAGGTCGCCTGCAATGTCGATTGCACCAAGCTGCACGGCGAACAGGCCGACATGGATTGGGATGCCTGGTTCGACAAGGGGGACAAACCCCTCCTGCGCAAATTCGTCTTCAGCCCCATGAAGGGCATGCTCGCCGGGGCCTCCCCGGAGGACCGTGAAAAGCTCAAGGCCATCAAACTTTACGCCACGGTGGAATACGACTGGAAGCCCGAGGCCACCATCTCCGCGGGCACCTTTGCCTACACGCCCCCGGAGGGCGCGCAAAAGGTCGCGCACTTCATGGCACCCGAGGAAGCCCAGCCCGGCGGTCCCGGCGGCGGCGGCGGCGGCGGCGGCGGCCTTGGGGCCAATGCAGCCAACGCCCTGAAAGGCAAGCCTGCCCCGGATTTCACGCTCAACACACTCGCTGGCGGAAAGGCCAAAATCTCAGAC
>JAYUWZ010001251.1:0-2332 GCA_043753265.1 Verrucomicrobiaceae bacterium | reverse complement strand
CATGAGTACAAAACGCATCCTTCTAATCCACGACGAACGCAATCTGGCCAACCTCTACCGCGAGAAACTCGAAGGCAGCGGCTTTATCGTGGACAGCACCCGCAACCTTGAGCAAGCCCCCAAGCTCATCGAGAATAAAAAGCCCGACCTCATCCTCATCGATGCTGTCCTCCAGTCCGGCAGTGCCATCGAGTTCATCAAGGGCCTCCGCTGCGAGCCCACCACCCTCGAGTTGCCCGTCCTCGTCTTCCCCACTGCCCTTGTGCCCATGGCCACTGCCGCCATCCAGGCCGGTGCCACCAAGGTCATCACCCGCGGCCCCACCCCCGTCGCCACCGTCATCGACACCGTAAAGACCGCCCTCGACATGCCCGGTCTCGGCGACGCCGCCGATGCCGCTGTCTTCAAGCCTGACGAGGCCTGGCTCCAGATGGTCATGGATGGTGCCACCGAGAATCTCAACCTCATGCGGCACTGCATCCCGGGGCTTGTCACCTCCGTCCCGGACATCCGCACCCTCCACAATCTCTGGGCCCTCGTCCACGGCTTCGCCGAAAAGGCCGCACTCCTCCCACACAAGCCCCTCGCGCTCGTCTCCAACGCGTTCGACATGCTCATGTGCGAACTCAACGAAATGCCCGAGCAGGTCAACCAGTCCGCCCTTCGCACCATCGGCCAGGCCATCGATTTCCTCCAAATCCTCATCACCCCCGACTACCACGCCGCCCAGGTGGAGCCCGCGCTCTGCCGCGTCCTGGTCATTGATGACGAGGAATCCGCCCGCCAGTTCATCTCTGCTGCGATGATCCTTGCCGGACTCAAAAACGAATGGGCCGCAAACCCCGCCGAGGCCCTCGCCAAGCTCGACGGCACGTGGGACCTCATCTTCCTCGATGTCGGACTCCCCGAGATGAATGGCTTCGAGCTCTGCGCCAAAATCCGCGCCCTCGATGCCCACAAAAAGACCCCCATCATCTTCCTCACCGGCATGGCCACCTTCCAAAACAAAGCCCAGGCCAGCCTCAGCGGCGGCAGCGACTTTGTGGGAAAACCCTGCAACCTCTCCGAACTGGCCCTAAAAGCCCTCATCTGGCTCTTCCGGGGCCGCCTCGGTCTCCTGTAGAAAAGTAAAACAGTCTTCTGAGTTTCTCTGGGACCGTCCTCGTCATTCGTCATTCGTCATTCGCGCGTCTCGACGTCTCCACGTCTCCACGTCTCGTAGAAAAAATCATTATCCCCCGCGCATTCCCCACCCACTTGGCCCGCCCGATGCTACCACCCATGGGTAGACCGCGCTGAAAGCCCACAGCATGTGCCGGGTCTGCAACGTCTGGGAACACATTCCTCCGGGTGCACAGGCTTTCGAAAACAAAAATCAAAAAAAACGCGCAACTGCTGAAACTTTCACTGCCGTTCGCCGAATACATTAGGGATGAGCAATCACACACCAGCCACAAAGCCGCTCCGGGCCACCCCGTCGAGCCTCCGTCCGCTGGCTGCCCGCGCCTTAACCGGATATTTACCGAATCTTAAAGAAATATCGCTGGCGCAATCCCTTGGATGCACTACTTTCGTTTGCGACATTTGTGTGCCAACTCGCGAACTTTCCCCTTGCGTAACCTTCAACTAAAGATAAATCCCGAAATCATGAACACCACCACCCTCAGGCTTCGACCGCTCGCACTCGCGATTCTTGCCGCCACGGTCGTTGCCTCACATGCGCAAACTACCGCAACCACCGATCCGGTTGGGTATTACACCATGGATATCGTGCGTGGTGCGGATAATGTGATGTCTCTTCCCATGGTTCGGGATGCCGTGTTCGCTGGGACCGTCGCCACCGCTGGAGAGGGCAACTTTACCTCCAACAGCCTCAAGGCCCTCGCAGGCACCGTTTCGCCCGCTTGGACCACCGCGCCCAAGCAGTGGGTCTACGTGGCTCCAGGCCAGCCCGTTCCCCAGCCTCTCACCTACTACGTCGAGTTCACCAGTGGCGCGCTCAAGGGCCTCTATTACAAAATCGTCGACAACACCGCCGACACCCTCACCTTGGACATGGAGGGCGACAGCCTGACCGATCACACCCTTCCCGGTGCCCCCAATGCCACGCTCGCAGAAGGCGACAGCTTCAAAATCCGCCCCTACTGGAGGGTAGCCGACGTATTCGAGTCCGCTGGCACACCCATCCTGAAGCCGAAGGCGGACGATTTCGATACGACGAACGACACCATTTTGTTCCCCGTTTATGCGGATCCCTCGCTGCCCACTAGCACCAACATCAACAAGCCTGCAGGTCTCGCTGTGTTTTATCTAACGGGTGCGGGATGGCGGG
>JAYUWZ010001250.1:0-2335 GCA_043753265.1 Verrucomicrobiaceae bacterium | reverse complement strand
CGTAGGCGGACTTGTAGGCATCCCACGCCGAGCAGGAGCGCAACACCGCGCTCCATTCCAGGGCATCGCGCTGGCTGATGACCGATGGCGCGCCCTTTTCTGGAAAGACCGAATGGCGCACATCGAGAATGCGGGTGATTTTATCCGCGCGCTCCAGGAACTTCCCGGCCTGCATAAACTGCCAGCCTTCATTGTGGACGAAGGTCGCGTAGATCATTCCGAGAAGCAGCAGCGTGCTGCTCTTGATCTGGCCAAAGTAATCCGCCGGGCTGTTTGCCCACAGGTTGCGGGCCTCCTGGCTGCGGGCCCACAGGTAAAGGCGGTTGAGTTCCTCCCAAAGTTCCAGCGTGATTTGGTCGCGCACCATGCGCGCATTTTCACGCGCCTGCGCAATCGCGCTTGCGACGGAATTCGAGTTCGACGCATCGAAGACAAGAAACTCCGTGACCGCGTGCCCCGAGGCTTCAGGGTACTTGGCCAGAAACGTCTCCTCGTCGCCGGTGGATTCCACAATGGGCATCCAGTGCGCGGCGAGCGCGGAACCGTCGAGGTTTCGGAAATCGAGTATGAGTTGGAGATTCGTGTCAACGATGCGCGCGGTATTCTCCGCACGCTCGATGTAACGACTCATCCAGTATAGGCAGTTGGCAACGCGGCTGAGCATGGCTTGGTATGTTTCGGTAGGTGGAGGCCATGCAGGTGGGAAAATGAAAGGGCGGACGCCGCTGGCATCATCACGCCGTGGGGCCAGGAAAAATCAGAGGTGGGATGAAGGGAATTTTCCACGGCTATTTGTCCCCGTAAAGCACCCAGGTATCCTTTGAGCCGCCGCCCTGTGAGGAGTTCACCACGAGCGAGCCCTTGCGCAGCGCCACGCGGGTGAGGCCTCCCGGGACAATGCTGATTTTTTCCCCGTAAAGCACGAACGGACGGAGGTCGATGTGGCGGCCTTCGAAGGTGCCGTCTTCCTGCCGGGTCGGGTGCGTGCTGAGCGAAATCATCGGCTGCGCGATGTAGTTGCGCGGGTCGGCAAGCACGGCGGCCCGGAACTCATCCTGCTCGGCCTTGGTGGATTTCGGCCCCATTAGCATGCCGTAGCCTCCACTTTCGTTCGCGGCTTTCACCACGAGTTTGTCGAGGTTTTCGATGATGTACTGTTTGTCCGCTTCCTCACTCGCGAGAAAGGTCGGCACGTTGGGCAGGATGGGGTCCTGATCCAGGTAGTACTTAATCATCTTCGGCACGAAGTGGTACATCACCTTGTCATCGGCGATACCGGTGCCGAGGGAGTTTGCGAGGCTCACATTGCCTGAGCGATAGGCGTGCAGCAGGCCGGGAACGCCAAGCATCGAGTCGCGGCGGAAGACGGTGGGATCGAGGAAGTCATCGTCGAGGCGGCGGTAGATCACGTGCACGGGCTGGAGGCCCTTCGTCGTGCGCATGAATACACGGGCGTCCCGCACCAAAAGGTCGCGGCCTTCCACGATCTCGATGCCCATCTGGCGGGCAAGATACGTGTGCTCGAAGTAAGCAGAATTATAGGCTCCAGGGGTGAGCAGCACCACCGTGGGCTCCGCCACGCCGGCGGGCGCGATGTACTGGAGCATCTTCAGCAGTTCCTGCGGGTAGTGCTCCACCGGACGCACGCCGATGCTCTCAAACATGCCCGGAAACGTGCGCTTCATCGCCCGCCGATTTTCCAGCACGTAGCTCACGCCACTCGGGCAGCGGCCATTGTCCTCCAGAACCATATAAGTACCGTCCGCACCGCGAATCAGGTCGGTGCCGCAGATGTGGATGTAAATGTCCTTTGGAACATTGAATCCCACGAACTCCCGGCGGAAATGCTTGCCCGACAGAATGTAGTAGGAGGGGATGACCCCATCCTTCACAATTTTCTGGTCGTGGTAGATATCGTGGAGGAACAGGTTCAGCGCGGTAATGCGCTGGGTGAGCCCGGCCTCAATGTGCTCCCATTCCTTGGCGGGGATGATGCGCGGGACGAGGTCGAAGGGAAAGATGCGCTCCGTCCCCTCCTTGTCGCCATACACGTTGAACGTGATGCCCTGTCGCAGAAACGCGAAGTCCACCGCGAGTCGTCTTTGCTCGAAATCGGCGACCGTGAGGGCCGAAAACAAGTCGCGGAACTTTTGGTAGTGAGGTCGGAGTTGGTGGTCCGCTGCCGCCATCTCATCGAAAAAGCCTGATCCAGATTGATACCCGTTCAACACGTTTCCGTGAGTATCGCGGCGAAATGAAAAGCGCAAGCACGGGCTTTTCGAGGTTGCCAGATTGAGGTAAAATAATGGCGCGGACCTGTAATCCGAATGGGAGG
>JAYUWZ010001249.1:0-2335 GCA_043753265.1 Verrucomicrobiaceae bacterium | reverse complement strand
TTCATACCCCCGATTATCGGCGACACCCCATCGCCGATAATCCCAGAAGCGCTAAAACACCGTCCATCCCATCTATTGCAACAACTGCAAAAACCCATACCAAGCCCGCCAGCGATCCCAAAGCTGCGAGCCATCTGGATTGGCATTGGACGTTGGGCGTTCAGCGTTGGACGTTGGATGTTTCCACCCCCTCGCTGTAAATCGCGCTCGCAATATCCCGCCGGGGTTTGGCATTTGAGACAAGTGCTTTCACGATTGTTCATCGCCACACGCAACATCGCCGCGTTTCTCGCGGGGGTGACGCTCGCCGCGACGGCCCTCTCGGCCTGGGTGCCCTTCCCAAAAATCAGTTCCCTCTGGCGCAAGTACCACCACCTTCAGGAGAACGGGGACAAGTATTCACTCATCTACATCGGCTCCAGCCGGGTATTCCACGAGTTCATCCCCGAGCAATTCGACGCCGCCCTTGAGGCCCGCAAGCACGCGGTGAACTCCATGAACTTCGGCCAGGACGGCATGTGGCCGCCAGAGAGCCTCTATATGGTCCGCCAAATCCTGGCGACCAAGCCCAAAACACTGAAATGGGTGATGCTCGACCTCATGCAGATTAAGCCCCTGCTCGGGGGCAACGAAACCTCCCAGCGCTCGGTCTACTGGCACGATGCCCGCCACACCTGGATTTCGCTGAACCACATCGCCTCGGTGGACATGGATGGACAGCGCACATTTTCGGAAAAGTTCGAGACCGCCATCGTGCATCTCCGCCTCTGGATCCAGCGCTCAACCAATGCCGGAAGCGGCAGCGACCGCCTCCAAATCGCCCTGAAGCTCGACAAGGAAAAGAAACCCGAAGCCCTGAAGCGGGATGGATGGGACCCTGGAAAATCCGGCCCCTTGCAGGGGAGCGAACTGGAGCGATTCACCCAGGGAGTGGCACGTCTCAAGGCCTCCCAGCCCAAGCCGATGCCTCCACTGCTTCGCGAGGCGCTCGATGACATCATCGCCGAGATTCGCGCGGCAGGGGCCGAACCCATTTTTGTCGCCCCATCCGGCCTTTATGCCCGTGAGGTTTATACAGACTGGCCGCCTGCGGGCGTGCAGGTCTTCAATTTCGACGACCCGGACAAGTATCCCCAGCTCTATAATCCCCAGCACCGCTGCGACGCGGACCACCTCGACCCCACTGGCGCTGCCGATTTTACACGGCTTCTCGCCGAGCGCTTTGCGCAGTACCTGGAGGAGAAGAAATGAGGTTTGCGTTCAACCTGCTTCTGTTTTTCGTGGCGATGGCCCTCACCTCCGCTGGGATAAACCGTCTGCTCCCTCCTCCGCGGATTCCCATCGTCACACCCAAGCTGAACTGGCTCGCCGAGCATGCGGACGACTACGATGTATTCTTCATAGGCTCCAGCCGCACGTTCCGGCAGATTATCCCCGAGATTTTCGAAGCCGAAATGGCAGCCGCGGGCCATCAGGTGCGCGTATTCAATGCCGGGGTGGATGGCATGCGCCCCCCCGAGGATACCTACAACCTCAAGCAGATCCTCAGTTATCGCAAAAAGCCCCTGCGCTGGGTTTTCTTGGAATCCAACCCCATTCGTCTCGAGCAGCGGGACGAGGATCGCGACACCCTGCGTGCGGTGTACTGGCACGACTGGGATCGCCTCGTCACTCTCTACGGACGCGCCTTCAAGGCCGACACCAAAAAGCGGAGCTGGAAGGACCGGATGAAGAAAGTGGGAGAGGAGTGGCCAGACTTTTCGCCCCACCTCAAATACTGGATGTGGAACAGCAGCAACCTGGGGCGCGGTCACGAGCTCTTTATGGATTGGATGGGCCTGCCGCTAAGCCTCCCGCTTACGGCATCCGATGTCGGAAAGCGGAAGGATGGATACAAAGCCTCCTCGGCCCCGGAGACAATGACCGCTGAGATGATCGCGGACTATAAAGTGAAACTGGCCCAGATGCTTGAAAAGAAGAACCGCGCGGATGAGGGCGACCCGATTAGCCGCGAGGAAGTGCGCATCAAGAAGCGCATGGTGGAGGCCCAGGGCGGCAGCACTTTTCTCGTGGTGCCACCATTCGTGGGAGAGCGCATCTTTTGCCCGGATCCCAAGGACGGCATGCCGCCCATCTTCGATCTCTCGGACCCCCGGAAATTTGCCGAGCTCTATCTCCCCGAAAATCGCGCCGACCGCGGCCACACCAACACCGCGGGCTCCGTGGCCTATACCAAGCTGCTCGCGCGCGAATTCATCGCGTTTCTCAAAACGTCCGCACCCACCACCACACCTTAAAGCTGTCGAATGCCTGCCTTGCTCGCCAATCTTCCACC
>JAYUWZ010001248.1:0-5128 GCA_043753265.1 Verrucomicrobiaceae bacterium | reverse complement strand
GATGAGCAGGCGGCTTTTGAAATTTGTGGCCACCGCTCGAATACGACCTGCTCACTTTAAGGACAGGATTTACAAGATTTTCAGGATTAAACAGGATTCCCCGAGGACATTACCCACAATGGCAAGGGCAACGTCATTAGCAGCGAGGAACGAGTCGAGAATCGAAGATGGCGCCGGGGCGGAGGTGGGCGGCGCAAACCTCACTTCACTGGCTGCGCCATCTCGGCTCAAATCACCCACGAAGCATCCCTCGCCTGACAGGCAACCATGACACGAATTTTCAAATCTCGCGCTCGAAGCCAACAACTTCTCACATCTCCACCTCTCACCTCTCACGTCGTAATAAATCCGCACCCGCGAATTTTCCGTGCGCTCCCCGCCAGTCCGCCTTAACGAGGAAGGTCTATGTGGAAAGGAAGATTTCAGGAACAAACCGCCGAACTGCTGCAAAGCTTCAGCGAGAGCATCAGCTTTGACTGGCGGCTCTGGCGCCACGATATCGAGGGCTCCATCGCCCACAGCGCCGCGCTGGAAAAAGCCGGGCTGATTTCGACCGAGGAGCGTGCTCAGATTGTCGCGGGACTGCGCGAGATCGGCGCGGAGATCGAAGCCGGGAAATTCGAATTCAAGGTGGAGTTGGAAGACATCCACATGAACATCGAGTCGAACCTCACCAAGCGCGTCGCCGCCGGTGCAAAGCTCCACACCGCCCGGAGCAGGAACGACCAGGTCGCCACGGATATCCGGCTCTACCTCCGCGACGAGTGCGACGCTATTTGCAGCCTCATGCGCGGCCTCCAGAAATCGCTGCTCGACCTCGCAGCACGCGAGCAGGACGTCATCATCCCCGGCTACACGCACCTCCAGCGCGCGCAGCCCGTCTATTTCGCGCACCACTTGCTCGCATACGTGGAGATGCTCGATCGCGACCACGACCGCGTCGTCGACGCCCGCAAGCGCCTCAATGTGCTCCCGCTCGGCAGCGGAGCCATCGCCGGCTCCACCATCGTGCTCGACCGCGAGCTCGTCGCCCGGCTGCTCGGCTTCGATGGCGTCACCCGCAATTCCATGGATGCCGTTAGTGACCGCGATTTCGCTGTGGAGTTACTCTCCGCGCTCGCCCTCGCGGCAGTGCACCTTTCCCGCCTCAGCGAGGACATCATCCTCTGGGCCTCCAGCGAGTTCAAGTTCATCACCATCAGCGACGCCTACACCACGGGCAGCTCGCTCATGCCGCAGAAAAAAAATCCCGACGTCGCCGAGCTCACCCGCGGAAAGACAGGCCGCGTGCTGGGCAATCTCGTCTCGCTCCTCACCACGCTCAAGGGCCTGCCCATGACCTACAATCGCGACATGCAGGAGGACAAGGAACCCGTCTTCGATAGCGTGGACACGGTGAAAGGTTCACTCGCGATTTTTGCCGGAATGATGGCGGGAGTGAAAGCCAACCGCGCCGGCTGCGCCGCTGCAGTGGCCGACCCGATGCTCCTCGCCACGGACATCGCCGACTACCTTGTGAATCACGGCGTCCCTTTCCGCCACGCGCACGAAGTCGTGGGCAAGGCCGTCGCGCTCTGCGTGGAGCGCGGCTGCGATCTCCCACAACTCACCCTCGCCGACTACAAGGCGCTCTCGCCCGCGTTCGAGCAGGACGTCTTCAACTGCTTCAACCTCGAAGCCGCCATGGCCGCCCGCAAAGGCATCGGCGCCCCCTCCCCACAAAACGTAGCCACCGAGCTCACCCGCTGGAACGCCAGGCTAAGCTAATGTGTTGAGTGACGAATTCACACCACGTATGCGACGTTGCGACCGGCGTGTGCAGGGTAGGGTAGGCGTCCCGCCTGCCAGTTTGGGCGTCTCGCCCAAACCAAGCCCGGGGTGACTCCAAGAACTCGCAACTCATCACTCTGAGAGCCTCTCTCGCATCCCAACTCCACTTAAAAATGCCCTTCCATCACTTCATCCGAAACCCCGAAGGCTGGAACCTCGTGAACGACGAAACCCTCTTCGCAAATCCCTACCTCGAAGTCCACAAGGTCACTGTCACCTCCCCCACCCGCTCCACCCCTTTCACTTGGACCGTCGCCCACCGCAAAGGCGCAGTCGTCATCGCGCCCATGACACCGGAGGGAAAATTCCTTCTCGTCCGCCAGGAGCGCATCCCCATCCGCGCGACCATCTGGGAATTTCCGGCGGGGCAGATCGACGACATCGAGGAGCCCGACGCCATCCGCGCGACCGGCCTGCGCGAACTCCACGAAGAAGCCGGCTACACACTCGCCCCCGGCGGTGAAGTCACCTCGCTGGGTCACTTCTTTCCCAGCGCCGGATTCACCGATGAGCACAGCCACCTCCTGCTCGCAAAACCCGTGGTGCCCGCGGAAGGCGGTGCCCGGCCCGATGCCGCGGAGGCCATCACGGAATGCCGTGCATTTTCCGCCGCCGAACTCCGAGCCATGATCGCCAGTGGCGAGGTGCGCGACGCCAATACGCTCGCCGCCTTTGCACGTCTGGTGGCCATGGGATTGGTTTAGGCCCCGAAATCATTTACCACCCAAGTCCGCGACTCCATCGCGGTTTGCTCTTTCCACCAACCGTACTACCTCACATCTTCCGCCGCCCAATGTGGATTCTCAAAAAGTTGTTTCAGAAACGCGAAGAAGCCGCCAGATCCTATAACGATAAACACGAGCAGGATGGCGAGGTCGTAAAGCCGTTCCTGGATCACTTGGAAGACCTCCGGTGGATGATCATCAAAATGGTGCTCACCCTGGGCATCATGATGACGCTGGGATTCACCTTCCGTATGCCATTGGCGCATGCGCTCCAGCTTCCGCTCGTATGGGCGGTCGGCCCGGCCAGTGCGCAGTTGATGACCACGACTCCCATCGAGTCCATCTCGATGTCCTTCCGTCTGGCATTCTACGCGGGTATCGTGGTTTCCTTCCCCATTTTGATGTTTTTCCTCGCGGAGTTCGTACTGCCCGCGCTGACCAAAAAAGAAAAGCGCGTCGTCCTCCCCGCAGTCGGCGTGGGATTCATCCTCTTCCTCGCGGGCGTGGCGCTGGCGTATTTCGTAGTCCTGCCCCCTACGATGCGATGGCTGCACAACGACGCATTAAGCATGGGAGCCGACCCTCGCTGGACCATGGCCGCTTACTATAGCTTCGTCACCCAGCTTTGCATCGCCCTCGGCCTGATCGCAGAAATGCCCGTGGTCATGGTCACGCTCAACGGCATCGGAGTTATAAGTGCCAAATGGATCCAGGGCATGCGTATGTACGGCTATGCCGCCTCGCTCATCCTGGCGGGCCTCATCTCCCCCACCCCAGACCTCTTCATGCTCTTCCTCTTCGCAGCCCCGATGATGATGCTGTTCGAGATGTGCATCTGGCTCGTCTACTTCCTGGAGAAGCGCCGCGACCGCCGCGAAGCCCGCGAAGCCGCCCGAGCCCTCGTCGACCCCAACGAACCGATCGATTAACAACGATTCGCTTCCGAATCACCACACTGTGGATTTTTCGTGGGAGATGAATGGAGTCGCTTCTCACATCGTCAGCCGAAGGCATCACAGCGGCGATGCGGTGTGTACTTACCTCAATCCCTGTCATCTGAGAACCATAACGTGGCGTGGTTGTTTGTGCGGAGATGAGCGGAAACGTTCGAGTCTCCAGTGGGCATCCGAATCGAAGGTGGCGCGTAGCGCCTTTTTAGAAACAGTCATCCCGAGCGAGGAACGAGTCGAGGGACCTCACTTCTTAGTGGGGTGAGCCTGGGTTGGATCAGATCTTCGTAAACCAGAACTCTCCTTTTGCCGGCAACCACTGGTTGATAACCGGGTTCAATCACCCCGGCTCGTCCTTACCATCCAAATGCTCCGTGACACCATCGGCCGGATGGTCTATATTCCCGCCATGGAAAACGGAGGGGGGACAGCCAGGGCCGCGAGGAATCAAGTGAATCGCTCACACAGGGAAGAACATATTCTTTCCTATGCAGTCCCCGCCCTCCAAAAAACACGAAACGCGCATAGCGCAACAACTGCAACAACCCCTTTCTGCTCAAAGTGGATGACGCTCCCAAAACCATTTGCCCTATCCGTCCTATCCGTCCTATCCGTCCTATGGTTGAAGCCATCAGCCGTGGAACACGTGGAACAATCCCACCAAAACACCTCGCACCGCTGATCGCATTAAATGCACATAATCCAAACCCTCATCGCATCCCACTGAAAATCAAAGCCATACAGCAAGCGATTATCGGCGACGCCCGTAGCACTAATTCAATCGCGTATCGCAGCAAAACCGCCAGGTTGAACATTCCCGGCCATCAGTCAGTCCACCCCTTCTTGGGAAAATTTCATTTCCACGCCCTAATAACCAGCCCGTTACTCCCGTATGCCCGATATAGAACGTCATGACACCTCCGCCCGCTGCTGACATTCGCGGGTTGCTCGACCGCTACGAGCGGCCGCTCATCCGCTATGCCCAAAGCATTGTGGGAGACCTCGAGTCTGCCCGCGATGTCGTGCAGGACACGTTCATCCGCTATGTGCGCCACACGAGCGGCCAGGGCGACGATGATCCCATGCAAACCGCACCAACAGCACCTATTCCCCATGCCGCCTCAGGCGAGGAATCTGCCCCGCCTGTACCGGTGTCCACCCTCGATCCCACGAACACCAAACACGTGGAAGGGTGGCTCTTCACCGTGGCCCGCAATCGCGCCCTCGACTACGTCCGCAAGCACAGCCGCATCATCCCCATGCCCCTTCCCGAGGATCGCGCCAGCGAAGAGATGGGGCCAGATGAAGTGCTCGCCTCGCAGGATGCTGCCGAGTGGCTGCTAAAGCTGCTCGACGCTCTCACCCCCAACCAGCGCGAGGTCGTCCGCCTCAAGTTCCAGAGCGATCTCAGCTACAAGGAAATTTCCGATGTCACCGGCCTCTCGGTCACCAATGTGGGGTTCATCCTCCACGTCGGCCTGAAGAAGCTCCGGACCCTCCTCCACGAGGCTCCGATTGATTCACTACCCATCCGCTTGCGCTCCACGCCATGAACCACGACGACCCAAAACTCACCGCGTACGCGCTCGACGCACTCCCCGCTGCCGATCGCGCTGAAATCGA
>JAYUWZ010001247.1:0-2337 GCA_043753265.1 Verrucomicrobiaceae bacterium | reverse complement strand
CTTGTCTTCATCCAATGCTACATCAGCGGCACGAGGATGGCCTTCAGCCTGCCTGCGTACATGCTGATCGCGGTGGCTGGAGTCCTCTCCATCCTGGTGCGCCGGAGACCGCTATTAGAAGGCGAAACAAAGGGCGGCGCTGGAAGTCCTGCCCTGGGCTGCCTGGTGGTCACGGGGGTGTATTTTGCATACATCCTTGCACGGGCCGGAACCTCCCCGGTCGATTACCTGGCACGAACGGATTACTACATGGTGCTGGCCTGCCTAGTCGTTTACGGGTTAACAGCGATTTTCATCACCAGCCGGACGCAACGCATGGGCATCGTATGGGTTATGCTCGCACTTGCGGCAGTGCAAGTGATGATAGGCACGCGGCAATTCACCTATGGCGACGAATGGATGCCGTTTGGGCTCATTCGCTCCGGCGTGCCTTTCCCCACCCGTGCGAGTGGGATGTTTAACAGCCCCATCCACATGGCCGGATACCTGGAAGCCGTGGGGCCATTCGCGCTGGGGATTGCATTTTGGGGGACGCGGAAGACGTGGGCACGGCTGCTGGCGGGCTATGTGGCAGTGTTGTGCTATTTCGGAATCGCAATCACCGCGAGCCGTGGAGGATGGCTCAGCGCGCTCTTTTCGCTGTTTGTCTTTATAATTATCAGCCTGAACCTTCTGAAGCGCACGCACCGAAACCGATTCGCGCCTGCACTTTACATCGCGATCGTAGGGCTGCTGGCCCTGCCGGTGGGCATCGTGACGATCATGCAGAAGGACAAGATGCTGAGCGAACGACTGGAGCTGATGGGCAAAATTACCACCATCAACCAAACGGGTTACGACATTCGCATCTACATGTGGCTGGCGGCGCTGGATCAGTGGAAGGAAGCGAAATGGCTCGGGACGGGAGCGGGCACGCATCTTTATTACGGGAGGAAGCATCGCTACACTGAACTCCAATCGGACCCCGAGCATGCGCACTCCGACTACCTGGAAATGCTGGCTGAATACGGAATCGTGGGGATGGCGGGGATGGTGGTGTTTCTGACAGTCCACATCCGCAGCGGAATGCGGGGATACCGGAGGCTTAAGGTGGAAAGAGCGGAAGACCCCCACCAACCCTCGCACGAACTGGCGCTGAACGTGGGAGCACTCACGGCGGTGAGCGCCTACCTTGCGCACTCGGCGGTGGATTTTAATCTTCACCTTCCTGGAAACGCGCTGACGTTTGCATTCATCTTTGGACTACTGGCGAATCCCTCGAAGCCGCCGAACCCCTCGGAGGGGCGGGACTTGCTACCGGGCGAGGAGAGGGAAAAAGGACCTCTGATTCCGCTTTGGCAGCGCCTGGTTCTTCCGGCACTGAGCATCTGGCTCATCGCGAGCGCCGGGCCGAAGATTCGCGGGGAGTTTTATTGTGAGCGCACGCGGGTGGCTCAAAGGGATGGGCGCTACGAGGAGGCCATCGCGCTCGGAAACGAGGGGCTAAAGCACGAGAGGCAGAATCCGTACCTTTACTATCACCTCGGGCAGGCGCACCGGCTCCGGGCCATGCGGACGGCGAAGGTGGCGCGCAAGCCGGACCTGCTGGCTGCAGAGCAAGCGTACAAGGGAGGGCTCGCGCATTTCCCACAAGACGGGGATCTATGGGTGCGGCTGGGGCAGACGCTGGACGGGCTCGCCCGGTATGGGGAGGCCCGCGCAGCGTATGAGCAGGCCATTCAACTCGATCCAAAGCATGGACTGCTGTACGGCTACCTGGCGGAGCACTACGAAAAGGTGGGAAACCAGGGAAAAGCGGAGGAGGTGAGAGCGCACGGAGAAATCCTGACAGGCTTCAATCTTTCCGCATATCTCAACGGGGATCTGCATGCACCCAATTCCCCGGAAGAGCAGCCGAAGTAATTTTTTATTAAAATGCAAAAAAAGGAATTGCGTTCCGGCGACTCTGCGGCAGTTTCAGGCCATCCATATTCTCGGATCCCTCAAACACCTTAACACTCAGATGAAAATCAACGCACTCCATTCATCCTGCGCCAAAAGCATTGCGGCCGCCGTCGCACTCGTCATTGCCGCTACACACGGGGAAGCCCTTGCTTCCGGCCCCGGCCAGGCAGCAATCAATGCCAAGCTCAGCCAGGCCTCCATCCCCACCGCCAAGGTTGGCGTGACGGTGCAGACCGCGAAAGCCGCAGACCTGCTGGTCGCGCTTTCGCTCGCTGCCTCCGACTCGAATGTAAACCTGACCGCCCAGGACCTCGCCTCATCGGCACTGGAAGTT
This sequence comes from Verrucomicrobiaceae bacterium, assembly GCA_043753265.1. GTDB lineage: Bacteria > Verrucomicrobiota > Verrucomicrobiia > Chthoniobacterales > Chthoniobacteraceae > SXWH01. Next base: position 59 of record JAYUWZ010001247.1, on the reverse strand, counting down.
TTGGTCAACACCGACCCCAAAGCGAAGTATCGCGTGGATAAAGACAAGATCGCAGGCCA
>JAYUWZ010001246.1:0-5137 GCA_043753265.1 Verrucomicrobiaceae bacterium | reverse complement strand
TGCCATCTACAATGCGGCACTCGCGGCTGGCTTTGAAATCGTGGAGCGCCACGCACACTCCAATCCCGGTGTGGGCTCGCTCGCACAGCTTGGCCGCGATGCCACCATCTTTTGGAATTACGTGGATCTCCGCCTCCGCGCGCCGGTGCCGTGGCGGATGGAGGTGCACCTTTCGCACGATCACATCACGGTGCGGCTGCGTGCTGCTGCGCCGATTCCCCGTGGGCCGGGTGTGGAGATTTCCGCTCCCGCTGCCGGAGCCGCGCCAAACTCCTGCGCGACCTGCGGCCTCGGCTCCTGCTACCGCAACCGCGCCCTGGCTGATGACGTGGCACGCCCGGATCGCGAGGCGGTGCTGGTGGATGAATGGCAGCCCGAATGGGCCGCGCACGTCGCCGCAGATACGCCCAAGGGCGCGATGCTCTGCCGCCCCCTGAATGGCAAATGGTGGAGGAAGCAAAACTACGCATGGGAGGCCGGCGGCTTTGCACGCGTGGCAAATGCCACCCTGCTCACCCTGCGCCGCGCATGGGCCTCGCGCCGGTTGCGCGAGCAGGGCGCGGCACGCCAGAACGCGTTGCTCGCGTGGGACGAGCGCCTCGCCCGCGCCTATGCCCGCAAGCTCCGGCCCGAGCACACGCACCTCACCGTCGCTCAACCACTGCTCCCCTTCCTGTGGCGCGATGGTGTGCTCGGCGGTCGCACGTTCGATGTGCTCATGTCGCGCCTGCCGATGGCGGAGCTTCACTCACGGCTCGACCACGCCGCCAGCCTCCACAAAGGCTCGCGCACGTGTGCCGACTTCCGAGCCGATCCCCGCCTGGTCGCCGCGGAATCCGAGGCGCTTGCAGCCGCCGACCAGTGGATTACCCCGCACCGCGAAATCGCCCGCATCGCGGGACTTCATGCGCAGGTGCTCGATTGGAAATTCCCCGCGGTTCAAACCGTCTCCACCAGTAGGGACAGCCACCGCGTCGTATTTCCCGCGAGCACCCTCTGCCGCAAGGGGGCCATGGAACTCCGCGCAGCAGCGCGCGAACTCGACCTCGAAGTGATGCCTCTCGGCGGAGTGCTGGAAGGCGCCGATTTTTGGGAAGGAGTGCGCCTCGCCCCGCCCACCACAAATTGGCTGGAAGGCGCGGCTGCAGTCGTCCTCCCTGCATTCGTGGAGCACCAGCCCAGGCGCCTGCTCCGGGCCATCGCGTCGGGAGTTCCCGTTATCGCCACACCGGCTTGCGGAGTTGCCGGAATGCCCGGGGTGATTACCGTGCCGCCGGGCGATCCAGCCGCACTCGCCGCAGCGATCTCCTCCTTGCTTCATGCGCCCGCAACGACACGTTAACGCCATGCGGATTCTCGCCTTCGCACTGTTTATCCTGCTTTTCTGCGCCATGCCAGCCTCTGCCCAAGATGAAGACCGCGTCGCCTCGGCACGCGAACAATCCGAGCCCGCCGTGCGTGCGCGCTTTCGCGAGGCCAAGGTCAAATACCCTGCAGGAGAGATCTTCATCCGCGTCTTCAAGCGCGAGGCCGTCGTGGAGCTCTGGGCGCGCGCAAAGGCTGGCGAAGCATTCCGGCTGGTGCACACCTACACGGTCACGCGCAGCAGCGGCGGGCCGGGACCCAAGCGCGTGGAGGGCGACCTGCAAGTACCCGAGGGATTCTACGAAGTGGATCGCTTCAACCCGAAATCGCTCTTTCACCTCTCCCTTGGCATCAACTACCCCAACGCCGCTGATCGCATCCTCAGCGATGCGGCCCGGCCTGGGTTCGATATTTTCCTCCACGGCAGCGCTGTCAGCGTAGGCTGCGTGCCGGTGGGCGACTCGGCCATCGAGGAAATTTTCCTCGCCACGCTGGACAGCGTGAAACGCCCGCCGCACGTCCACATTTTTCCTGCCCGTATGAATGCTGCGGACTGGACTACGTGGCGCGATGAGCAGCTAAAGGCGAAACCCGAACTGGGCGCGTTCTGGGCTCAATTGCAGGCGGGATTTAATTTGTTTGAAAAGACAAAGCGCGTGCCTGTGGTGAACGTGGAAAGTGATGGCCGATACAAGTGTCGGGCCGGAAGGTAGAGCCAGCTTGGTTGCGATGGGTGCTGGCAAAACCTCGCGTCACTCGGATGTTGCCAAACCCGTCCACGCGTTGTCTCATAGTCAGCATAACGGTATGAGCACCGACCCCTCGCAATCCCAGCCCCCTTTGGCTCCACGCCCGGCGGCGGGTATAGAGCCGCCATTCGACTTCGGCATTTACAGCATGAGCGTGCTGGGGATCGGCTTCGTCGCCGCCATGTTCTATTTCCTGGCGTTCGCAAGCTTTGGCGACGAGTGGGATTTCAGTGTGGCCTACTACTCCCACGGTGGAGGCGAAATAAACAGCATATGCACTTTTGTCTCTGCGGACTTGGATGCTGGCTACGGCGCAAACCTCTTCCTCTGGCCCATTATCGGCGTACTAGGTCTCTTCGTGGAGCGCTTTCTTGCAGGCATCAACCCAATGAGTCCCCGCCCCGCGCAATTCGCGGCAAAGCCAGTCTGAGTCCGTCCAGCACTGGCGTGCTGATTTCCGCAAGGTCGGTTGAAGGAAGATTGCGATTCCCCGTCTATATCCATACTTCCATTCCATGAAACTGCACCTGCTCACCCGCCCGGCCCTCGGTGTCCTCGCCGGAGTTCTACTCTTCGCCACGCCCTCGATGGCACAGTCCACCGCAAAGGAAGCCGCAGACATGCTGCGCGCCCTCAACATCCAGATCGGCGAGGCGCAGCGCGCCGGAAATCGCGAGCGCGTCTCCCAACTTCAGGCCCGCTACCTCGATATCCAGAGAAAGTGGGGCGTGCACCCCACCGACAACCGTCCGGCACCGCCGGTCGACCGTCCGCCCCGCCCCTGGTCCAGCGCGGAAGACGGCACTGGCAAGATCCTCGGCTACCGCGGGGGCCGCATCGCCATCCGCCGGGCCAGCGCCACCCTTCCCGCATTCTGGGATGGCGACCGCCCCAATGACAACGGCCGCGGCGCAGTGGTGAGGTTTACCGACATCGACGGCAACGGCTATACCTACTCGGGAAGCTGGAGCAACCGCGGCAACCGTGTGGTGGCCCTTCGCGTCACTGACGAACGCGGAGGCCTCTTTACCGGAACACTCACCATGTCGCGCAGCGGCTTCTCCACCATCACCCTCATCGGCGAAGGCAAGGCCGAGGGAATCAGCGTGAGCTTTACCGAGTAAGCGCCCCCAAAGTAGGCGAAGTTTTCAACCTCGCTCGAGAGAGAGCGCACGGTAGGTTCAGGGTGCACGCTAAGCGAGGTTGGAAACCTCGCCTACTTTCTAGCATCGCTCATCGCTTTTCGTCATTCGTCATTCCTACCTCCCCGCCACCATCTGCTCGCCCCCGTACCGCTGAATCATCAACCCTTTGGTGATCGCCGTCGCCACCGCCTCGTGAAATGAGCCGCTGGCGCACCTCGAACCCTCCGCAGGGTTTGTGAGGAAACCGCATTCCACCAGGATTGCAGGGTAGCGCGCCTTTTTGAGCACCCGGAAATTGGCGCTCTTCACCCCGCGCGAACTCACTCCCGGCAGGGCGGTGATTTGGTTCAACACATTGCGCGCGATTTTTTCGGACACCCGCGATTTATAATACACCTCCGCACCATGGATGGAGCGGTTCGCCGAGTAATTGAAATGCACGCTTACGAATATCGTACTGCTTTGCCGGTTGGAAATCCGCGCTCGCGTGTCCAGGGGAATGAACGTGTCGTTGGAACGGGTCATCACGGTTTTGAATCCCGCGGCTTCCAGCTTCGGACCCAGGCGCCGGACCACTGCCAGCGCATGGTCTTTCTCCCGCCCGCCAAATCGGGTCGTCGCCCCACTGTCGTGCCCTCCGTGCCCGGCATCGATGACCACCTTGGTGAACGAGCGACTCGTATCGATAACCCCGCCCGCGCAGGCGGCAAAGAAGCATGCGATGATTGCGAAAACGATGCGAAGTGCAGCCATGACGCGCGGGAGATTGCCCGGCACGGGGAGTTTTCGTCGAGGGAATTTCCCGCTCCACGCGCAATCCACCGGGATTACTGGTTCAACACAAAGGAGCTATGGAGGTAACACGAATGAAACACTTTTCCGGTATGCAAAAATCACAACCCCTATACAGTGGTAATTGTTCTGGGGGGAACAGTGGGGTCGTCGGTCATTCGATCGGCGGCCCCACACTTTTTTTGTGGATATGGCTCCAGATGAAATCGCAAGCAACGTCGTGCGAAAACGCGCACTAGTCCCGCCTTTAGGCGGAAGGAACTGCGAGAAAAGCAAAAGTCACCCATAGTCAAAAGACACTCGCACTTTTTCGTGCGATTCATTCCGCCTAATTGGCGGGACAACGTGCGTTGAGGCTAAGAATTATCCCGCTCCGCGCTTATTCGCGCATGATTCGCCCCTTAGCGGCCGCTCTGACCGTCCTCACACTTTCGTCCCTGCATGCCGAAGTCACTCCCGGCGAAATTCTTTTCTCAGAGATGAACTGCGTCGCGTGCCATGGAGCGACCAAGGAGATTGGAACGCGCCTCGCATCCCGCCCCTCTCCCAAGCTCGGGCCAGATGGCGTGAAGCTCACGCACCAGTGGATTCGCGAGTTCCTCACCGACCCGCAGAAGACAAAGCCCGGCACACTCATGCCAAACGTACTCCATGCCCTGCCAGAGGCTGAGAAGGCGGACGCTGTGGACTCGCTCACCCACTTCCTCATGCACGTCCAGGGCGACGCACCAAAGTCAACCGTGGGCGCGAGCGGTGCGAAGATTGCAGCGGGCGAGCGGCTTTACCACGAGGTGGGCTGCGTTCAGTGCCACGCACCCAGCGTGCTGCCCGAATCGAAAAAGAACGATCCCGTTGCAAAAGAAGAACTCGCGAAGCTCCAGGCCGAGGCCGTGCCACTGGGCGGCCCCTCCATTGGGAAGAAATACACCGTCGGCGAATTGGCAAAGTTTTTGCAAAATCCGCTGAAGTCCCGTCATGGTGGGCGCATGCCTTCGCTAAGCCTTGAGGGCGGCGAGGCGGAGGCTATCGCCATGTGGCTGCTCCGCGACCAGATGCCCGCAGGCCAGCCCGTGACGCTCCCCGGCG
>JAYUWZ010001245.1:0-2341 GCA_043753265.1 Verrucomicrobiaceae bacterium | reverse complement strand
CCAACGCTCAACGTCCAACATCGAACGCCCAATGCTTGGCGTGCGACGACCACCCGTCGCTTGCCCCATTGGGCGTTGAGCGTTGGACGTTGGGCGTTGGACGACGTTTACTTCGCCCCCCACCCAAACAACACCACCGGCACCGTCTTGATCATGATTTTCGCGTCGAGCCACAGGGTCCATGTGTCAATGTACTCAAGATCGAGTTTCACCCACTCGTCGAAACTGGTTATTTTGGATCGCCCGCGGATCTGCCACAGGCATGTCAGCCCTGGCTTCATGCTCAGCCGTCGGCGTTGCGCCGTCGTCTCAAATTTCGCCACCTCATACATCGGCAGCGGACGCGGCCCCACGATGCTCATCTCGCCCTTGAGGATATTCCAAAGCTGAGGCAGCTCATCCAGCGAGCTTTTCCGGAGAAACCGGCCGATTTTGGTAATGCGCGGATCGTTATCCAGCTTGAATGCCGGCCCGTCCATCTGGTTCATCCGGTTCAATTCATCCTGCTGCATCTCCGCATCCGTCACCATGGAGCGGAATTTGTACATCATGAACTTGCGTCCGTTCTTACCCCCTCGTGCCTGCTTGAATATGATCGGTCCCGGCGAGGTGACACGAATTGCAATGGCAATCACCAGGAACAACCAGGAAAGAAGGATGAGCGCCACCAGCGCCAGGAACCGGTCAAACGAATGCTTCATCAGCAGCGCCCACGAAACTCCGGGGGCCGCGCGAAAGACCAGCATCGGCCGGTTTCCAAACGCGTCAAAGTCCGGCCTCGCGATGCTCGTGCGGAGAAAGTCCGCCGCCAGCCATGCCTCCACACCCTCCACTTCGCACACCACAATGTACTCCTGTAGAATACCGAGCTGCGAGTGACCACCCACAAACATGACACGACCGACCGAGTGCTGGTGGAGCGCCTCCACGAGAACGTTCACCGGCTGCGTCTCCACGTCGATGGCCTCCACCACCTCCAGCTCCATGGCCTGTTCCGCGGTGAATTCTTTGCGAAACGCCCTCACATCCTCCATCGTCCCCACCAAAATCACCGCCTCGCGGGCCGCGCCCGTCTTCAACCTGCGGCGGTACCGCGCAATGGATCCTGCCTCGCGCAGCAGCAGCAAACCACACCCCATCACGGCAAAAATCGGCATCACCGCCCGGCTCTCCAGGGCCAGCCGCAGGAAATAGGAGCACAGGGCAATGATGATCCCCAGCACCAGCCCCGCACGCCCAATCTGGCCGATCGATTTTGCAAACGTCTTTCGCGTGGGATGCTCGTAAAACCCCTGTGCCTCCAGGCAGATAGGGCCAAAGGGCACCAGAACAAAGAGCAGCCATTGGAACTCCCGAAACGGCGCAATCGGAGCTTCAAAAAAGCCCCAGGCCGGCCCCATGTAGCGCAGCGTATGGGCAGCCCAGAAGGCGAGGACGAGCAGTAGCGCGTCTACGATCTGTAGGAATTGCAAATTGAGTTCCTGGCGGCGGCCCAGCATATTTTGGCGTGTGGAGAAGTCCGACAAAATAGCCAAGCAAAGCGCACTGCGCGCGAGAAAATTCCCTCATGATCTTCTGGGGCGGCCAAATGTGGTCGCCGCCGCGCACACTTTGGCGGGTCTGCGCATCGCCCGGCGCCTCACCGAAAAAGACTGCGATATCGTCGAAATCCGCGCCGATGCCATCGCCGATCTCCCTGCCATCGAGAAGGCCATGGCCGCCATCCAGCTACCCATCCTCCTTACCGTCCGCCACCCTGCGGAAGGGGGAATCGGCGCGCTCCCTCTCGCCACCCGGCGGGAATGGCTCATCCGCCTCCTCCCCCGTGCAACCCTCGTGGATATCGAACTCCGCTCCCTTGCGGCGCTCGCAGCCGTGGCAACCGCTGCCCACGAGGCAGGCATCGCCGTCATCGCGTCGAACCACCATTTCCACTCCACCCCTTCCCTCGCCAAAATGAGCGCATTGCAAAAGGAAGCGTTCCAACTCGGTGCCGACATTTTCAAGCTCGCCGCCCTCGCACCCACCGCCCCCATCCTCGCACGCCTGCTGGAATTCACCGCCAAACCCGCCCCCGGCCCCCACGCCGTCATGGGGATGGGCACCTTCGGCCAGGTCTCCCGCCTGGCCCTCGCGCAAGCCGGCTCCGTCCTCAACTACGGCTACCTCGACAAACCCAACGCCCCCGGCCAGTGGGAAGCGAGGGAGTTGAAGCGATTACTACAGGCCGTCTGCCCTGCCACCTAAGGAGACGCTGAATAAAGCGGGAAGCCCTGTAAAATAGCGGGACGACGTGCGAAGGAGGTGCTAGAAACGAGAATGGAACGGCAACGGAGCTTCT